>JADZDM010000002.1:300000-446860 GCA_020851035.1 Gemmatimonadaceae bacterium
CGCCCAGGGCGCGAAGGACGCGAAGGACGCAAAGGACTGCGGCCCTGCGCAGCCCGCGATGCCCGGCCCACACGACTGGCGAAGCACTCGAGGGGAACTGCAACAGCCACCGCAGTTCCCCTCAGGTTCGTTCCTTTTCGTGCGACAGGAGCGTCGCCGCACGCAGCGACCTCCTTGCGCCCTTCGCGCGCTTCGCGTCTTGGCGTTTCAGCAGTTCCGACCGCCGACGAAGCACCGACCTCCCTGTCCATCGAAGTCGAGCGCGACGACTGGCACCAGCGTTCCGGGCCCACGTTCAGGGAGCGTGACCGTGACGCCTGCTGGTGTGACAGCAGAGCTGAGACGCAGCGACGGATCCTCGAGCAGGACGGCGCGGCGTGGTGCGGTGCGCAGGCCCGGCAGCGTGAGCGCCCCGCCCTTCCACTCGTCGATGAAGAGGTGAAGGCGGTTGCCCTTCGCCGTGATGCGGACGGGGGCGTCCGCGAACGGTGAGGCGCGCGTGCCGTGGATGGCGCCGGGATTGCGCCGCATCCAGGCCGCGATCCCCTCCAGCCCGTCGATGCTCGGCTGCGGCACGCGGCCGTCGCCGTCGGGGCCGACGTTGAGCAGCAGGTTGCCCCCCTTGGACGCCGTCTCGACCAGCAGCTTCACCAGCGTTGGCACGCTCTTCCACTTCGGGTCGTCCTTCGCGTAGCCCCAGTTGTCGTTCATGGTCATGCACGACTCCCAGTCCACGCCGGGCATCCCTTTCTCGGGCACCATCAGCTCGGGTGTCGTGTAGTCACCGGCCCGGCGATAGGTGCTGCCAGGCGGGAGGTCGGTGGGGACGCCGACGTCGATGCGGTCGTTGATGACGACACCGGGCGCGAAGCGCCGGCAGAACGCCTCCAGCTCCACCGCCAGCGCGTGGGTCCAGGTGCTCTCCCACTGGCCGTCGAACCAGAGCACCGACACGTCCCCGTACTGCGTGAGCAGCTCGCGGAGTTGCGCCTGCATGAAGGTGAGGTAGCGCGTGAAGTCGGCACCGGTGGCGTCACGCTGCTCCCAGTCACGCCGCGGGAGGTAGTCGGGGTGGTACCAGTCCATGATCGAGTAGTACCACCCGAGCCGCAGGCCGTGGCGCCGGCAGGCGGTGGCCACGTCGCGTGCGATGTCGCGGCGGTACGGCGTGGCCATCACGTCGTAGGCGCTCACCGTCGAGTCGAAGAGTGAGAACCCCTCGTGGTGCTTGGTCGTGAAGACGACGTACTTCTGCCCTGCCGCCTTCGCCAGGCGCACCAGGGCGTCGGCGTCGAAGGCGGTGGGGTTGAACTGCGGGGCGAGGGCGATGTACTCCTCGTGCGGGATCTTCGCGTTGTTGCGCATCCACTCGTGCGAGCCGGTCATGCGCCCCTTCCATTCGCCACCGGGCCGGGAATAGAGGCCCAGGTGGATGAACATCCCGAACCGCGCCTCCCGCCACCACGCCATCCGGTCCGCCGCCGGTGCGTCCAGGCGCAGCCGGTCCCCGACCACCAGCGCGGCGGCGGCGGCACTCATTCTCGTCGCGAACTCTCTGCGGTCCATCTGCGCTCCTCGCTTCGTTCAGGCGCAATCTGAGATCTGGAACAGCATGACGCAAAGACGCAAAGAGCGCCAAGAGCGCAAAGCGGTCGGTGCGTTCGGCGACGTTCACCTCGCGCGAGAACGAAGGTACCTGAGGGGAACTGCGGTGGCGGTTGCAGTTCCCCTCGATTGTTTCGGCCGTTGTGCGGGCCGAGCTTCACGGGCTACGCAGGGTCGCACGTCTTTGCGTCCTTCGTGCCCGTTGCGCCTTTGCGTCATGCCGTTGCTCGTCCGATGCCGGGGACGAAGCGACGCTAGATCTTGTGCGTCGACAGCAGCAGTGAGGTTTCGGAGTTCGCGATCCCCTTGATCGTCCGGATGCTGCGTAGCGCGGCGTCGAAGGTCTCGAGCGTGTCGGTGCCGAGTTCCGCGACGATGTCCCAGCGTCCGTTGGTCGTGTGCAGGGCGCGGACCTCGGGGTAGCCGCGCAGCTCCTTGAGGATCGCGTCCGAGCGGTCTCCGTCGACGGCGATCATCATCACGGCCCGCACGCGGTGCGCAGCGGCTTCGGAGGTGGTGCGGACGGTGAAGCCGAGCAGCACGCGGTGCTCGACCAGGCGGTCGATGCGGTTCTGGACCGTGGCGCGGGAGACGCCGAGCAGCACCGCGAGCTGGGCGACCGAGAGCCGCGCGTTGTCGCGGAGGAGCGAGATCAGGCGGTGGTCGAGCGAGTCCATGTCTTGGCGGACAGCGGTGTCAGGGAAGGCGGAATCGACGAAAATGATCATTCCGCAATGCGGTAGTATACATTCTGGCATAATACTACACAAATCTGCCAACCTTGTGTACTTGTTGCCTACAGTGCCAACCGCGAGTCTTCCCGGCATGACGTATCTCGCCGGAAACGACACGCACCGCACCGCCCTGCTCGAGCGCGCGGCCCCTCGCGATACCGCACCGCTGACGGTCCAGCTCGTCGGCGTCCCGATGGACCTGGGCGCCAGCCGCCGCGGCGTGGACATGGGGCCCTCGGCCATGCGGCTCTCGACCCTCACGCCGCTCCTCGAGCGCCTCGGGCTCCAGGTGCACGACGCCGGCAACGTGCCGGTGCCGGACCGCAGCGCCATCGGCAGCACCCTCCACGCCCGGCTCGAGGCCATCCGGATCGTGTGCGCGGAGCTGGCCGGTCGCACCGCCGCCGCCGTCCGGGCCGGCGTGCAGCCGATCGTGATCGGCGGCGACCACTCGCTGGCCGCTGGCTCCGTCGCCGGCACCGCGACGGCGCTGGCCGAGCGTGGCGCGCGAACCGGACTGATCTGGCTGGATGCCCACGCCGACCTCAACACCCCCGCCTCCAGCCTCACCGGCAACATCCACGGCATGCCCGTGGCGCACCTGCTCGGCATGGGGGACGCGCGCATGTCCCGGCTGGCCTCGGTCTTCCCGGCCATCCGCCCCGAGCACCTCGTCTACGTTGGCCTGCGCGACGTCGATGAGGCCGAGAAGACGATGATCCGCGAGCTCGGCCTGCACGCCTTCACCATGCGCGACATCGATGAGCGCGGCCTGCGTTCGGTGATGGAGGAGGCGGTCACGATCGCCACCAGCGGCACCGGCGGCGTGCACGTCTCCTGCGACGCCGACTGGATCGACCCCGGTGAGGCCCCTGGCGTCGGCACGCCCGTGCGCGGCGGCGCCACCCTGCGCGAGGCCCACCTCGCCATGGAGATCATCCATGACTCGGGCGCCATGGTCGCCATGGACCTCGTGGAGATCAACCCCATTCTCGACCGGCAGAACCACACCGCCGAACTGGCCGCGGAGCTCATCGCGAGCGCCTTCGGCCGCCGCACCCTCTGAACCACGCCCGATCCACTCCCCTCTCCCCCGACGGAGGCGCTTCCATGTCCGACACCGCCACGATGCTCTCGGCAACCGACACGTTCATCGAGCGTGAGGAGGCGTGGGGCGCGCACAACTACCACCCGCTGGATCTCGTCATCGAGTCGGCGCGCGGCGCCTGGGTCACCGATGTTGAGGGCAACCGGTACCTCGACTGCCTGAGCGCCTATTCGGCCGTGAACCAGGGGCACTGCCATCCGCGGCTCCTGAAGACCTTCACCGAACAGGCCGCCCGTGTCACGCTCACGTCGCGCGCCTTCCGCAACGGGCAACTCGGCGCGTTCTGCGAGGAGCTGGCCACCCTCTGCGGCATGGAAATGGTGCTCCCCATGAACACCGGCGCCGAGGCCGTCGAGACGGCCATCAAGGCCGCCCGGCGGTGGGGGTACACGACGAAGGCGATCCCCGACGGACAGGCCCGGATCATCGCCTTCGAGAACAACTTCCACGGTCGCACCACCACCATCGTCGGCTTCTCGTCGGAGCCGGCCTACCGCGCGCACTTCGGCCCCTTCGCGCCTGGCTTCGTGCTGGTGCCGTTCGGTGACATCGAGGCCGTGCGCGCGGCCATGACCGCCGACACCTGCGCCGTGCTGCTGGAGCCCATCCAGTGCGAGGCCGGCGTGCTGCTGCCACCGGACGGCTTCCTGGCGGCGGTGCGGGAGCTCTGCACCGAGCGGAACGTCCTGATGATCGCCGACGAGATCCAGACCGGTCTCGGTCGCACTGGCCGCAT
Source organism: Gemmatimonadaceae bacterium (assembly GCA_020851035.1). Taxonomy (NCBI): domain Bacteria; kingdom Pseudomonadati; phylum Gemmatimonadota; class Gemmatimonadia; order Gemmatimonadales; family Gemmatimonadaceae; species Gemmatimonadaceae bacterium. The sequence continues at coordinate 304,184 of JADZDM010000002.1, forward strand.
GTTCGCCTGCGACCACGATGGCGTGACGCCGGACATGTACATCCTCGGCAAGGCGCTGTCGGGGGGCTTCTATCCCGTCTCGGCCGTGGTGTCGCGTCGCGACGTCCTCGGCGTGTTCGGCCCCGGCTCCCACGGCAGCACCTTCGGCGGCAACCCGCTCGGCTGTGCCGTGGCCCGGGAGGCGCTGCAGGTGCTGCAGGACGAACAGCTCGTCGAGCGCTCGGCCGACCTTGGCGCGTGGCTCCTGGCGCAGGTCCGCACGATCGTGGACCCGCGGATCCGTGCCGTGCGCGGGCGCGGCCTGATGGTCGCGATCGAGCTCGGCGAGCCGGCGCGACCGTTCTGCGAGGCGCTCAAGGCCCGCGGCGTGCTGTGCAAGGAGACCCACGACTTCGTGATCCGACTCTCGCCGCCGCTGGTCGTCTCCCAGGCTGACCTGGCCTGGGCCGTGGAGCAACTCCGGGCCGTGTTCGGGGACTGAGCCGGGCTGCGCTGCCGCCCCACGAAAATTGCTGGGATCGCCGACTTGCCGGTTACTGCGCATGCAGGCAAGCTACGGCAACCTACGAGGGGAATTTTCGCATCATGGCAGCGACAGACGTCTCCAATCCGCGCTACTACCACAAGGTCGTGGATTGCCAGTGGGCCTGCCCGGCCCACACCAACGTGCCCGGCTACCTCCGGCTGATCGGCCAGGGACGCTACGACGACGCGTACATGCTCAACCGCGAGTCGAACGTCTTTCCCGGGATCCTCGGGCGCACCTGCGACCGTCCCTGCGAGCCGGCCTGCCGGCGCGGGCGGGTGGACGAGAAGCCGGTCGCGATCTGCCGGCTGAAGCGCGTGGCGGCGGACAACCGCGGCGACATCCGCGACCGGCTGCCGGCCCGCGCCGAAACGAAGAACGGCAAGCGCGTCGCGCTGGTGGGGGCCGGACCGTCCGCCCTCACCGTCGCGAACGACCTCCTGCCGCTCGGCTACGACGTCACGATCTACGAGAAGCACGCGCAGCCGGGCGGGTTGATGCGCGTCAACATCCCGTCGTTCCGCCTGCCCGCGAGCGTGCTCGATGACGAGTGCGGCTACGTCATCGACCAGGGCGCGACCGTCCGGTACGGCACCGAGGTCACGAGCCTCACCGGGCTGCTGGCCGAGGGCTACGATGCCGTGTTCGTGGGCAGCGGCGCGCCCAAGGGCACGGAGCTCGACCTGCCGGGCCGGTGGGACGCCCCGTCGCAGGTGCACATCGGCATCGAGTGGCTCGCGAACGTGCACTTCGGCCACCTCACCGAGATCGGCAGGCGGGTGATCATCATCGGTGTGGGCAACACCGCGATGGACTGCTGCCGCACCGCGAAGCGCGTCGGCGCGACCGACGTGACCGTCGGGGCGCGCCGCGGCCGCAAGCACTTCAAGGCCTCGCCGTGGGAGCTCGAGGATGCCGAGGAGGAGCAGGTCCACATCATCGAGAACCACGCCCCGAAGCGGCTGGTGGTGGAGGGTGGTGTGCTGGTCGGCATGGAGTTCGAGCGGCTGTCGTGGACCGAGGATGCCACCGGCAGGCAGTCGAGCACCGTGATCGACACCGTGATCCTGCCCTGCGACGCCGTCATCCTCGCCATCGGGCAGGACAACGCCTTCCCCTGGATCGAGCAGGACTCGGGCGTGACGTTCGACCAGCGCGGCATGCCGGTGGTGGACCGGGTCACGCACCAGAGCACGAACCCGCGCGTGTTCTTCGGCGGTGACGCGGCGTGGGGCCCGGAAAACATCATCTGGGCCGTGGCGCACGGGCACCAGGCCGCGATCTCGATCGACCTCCACTGCAACCAGCAGGACGTGACCGACCGGCCGCCGGTGGGCATGACGCTCGTGAGTGCCAAGGTCGGCATGCACAGCTGGGCCTACTCCAACGACTACGACACCGCCTCGCGCGCGACCATGCGGCACGAGGAGCTGGTGGAGCGCTTCCGCAAGATCGACGTCGAGGTGGAGCTTGGCTTCACGCCGGAGCAGGCCGCCGAGGAGGTGGCCCGCTGCCTCAACTGCGACGTGCAGACGCACTTCACGTCGACGCTCTGCATCGAGTGCGACGCCTGCGTGGACGTCTGCCCGACGAACTGCCTCACCATCACCACCAACAGCAGCCCGGTCGACGAGCTGCGCCTGCGGCTCTCGGCGCCCGCCACGAACCTCGCGCAGGAGATCTACCTCTCGGATGCGCTGCCGCAGACCAAGCGCATCATGGTGAAGGACGAGGACGTCTGCGTGCACTGCGGGCTCTGCGCCGAGCGCTGCCCGACGGCGGCGTGGGACATGCGCACCTTCGACCTCAACCTCCCCTACGCCGGACAGGTGGCGCAGCGATGAGCGGGATCAACGACTTCGCGTTCAAGATCGGCACCGTCAACGGCACCGGCTCGGCCAGCGCCAATGCGCTGCTGATGCAGGCGATCTTCCGGATGGGCATCCCGGTCACGGGCAAGAACATCTTCCCCTCCAACATCCAGGGGCTGCCCACCTGGTACGAGATCCGGGTGAGCCGTGACGGCTACACGGCGCGCCCCTCGGCGGTGGACCTGGTGGTCGCACTCAACCCGTCCACCTACGCCAAGGACGTGGCCACGGTGCGGCCCGGCGGCTACCTGCTCTACGACTCGACCTGGCCGCTGGACCCGGACCTGGTGCGCGAGGGGATCACGATCCTCGGCATCCCCTTCGGCCAGCTCTGCGTGGATGCGTTCGAGGGCGACCGTGACCGCACCCTGCTGCGCAACATCGCGTATGCGGGCTCGCTGGCGGCGCTGCTCGGCATCGACATGGAGATCGTCGGCGGGATGCTGACGGAGAAGTATGGCAAGAAGCCGAAGCTGATGGCCTCGAACCAGAAGGCGATCCAGCTCGGCTACGGCTACGCGATGGAGCACTTCGCCTGCCCGCTGCCGTTCCACCTGGCGAAGATGGATGCCACGGCGGACTCGATCCTGATCGACGGCAACACGGCGAGTGCGCTCGGCTGCGTGTTCGCGGGGGCGACGGTCGGTGCGTGGTACCCGATCACGCCGGCGACCGCGCTGATGGAGGCGTTCAAGGGGTTCTGCGAGAAGTACCGGGTGGACCCCGAGACGGGGATGCACAACTATGCCATCCTGCAGGCCGAGGACGAGATCGCGGCGGCCGGGATCGTGATCGGGGCCGGCTGGGCGGGGGCGCGCTCGTTCACGAACACCTCCGGCCCCGGCATCTCGCTGATGCAGGAGTTCATCGGGCTCGCCTACTACACCGACATCCCGGCCGTCTTCTTCGACGTGCAGCGCTGCGGGCCGGCCACCGGCATGCCGACGCGCACGCAGCAGGCCGACCTGATGACGCTGGCCTACGCCTCGCACGGCGACACGAAGCACATCGTGCTCTTCCCCGCCGACCCGCACGAGGCGTTCGGCATGGCCGTCGAGAGCTTCGACCTCGCCGAGCGGTTCCAGACGCCGGTCTTCGTGGCATCGGACCTGGACATCGGCATGAACGACTGGATGGTCAAGCGGCTCACCTGGGACGACCGCTACCGTCCCGACCGCGGCAAGGTGCTCGACGCGGCGGCCCTCGAGGCACTCCCGCGCTTCTCGCGCTACGCCGACGTGGATGGCGACGGCATCGCGGCGCGCACCCTGCCCGGCGTCTCACCGAAGGGCGCCTACTTCGTGCGCGGCTCGGGCCACGACAAGCACGCCGCCTACACCGAGGACTCCGACGCCTACCTCGAGGTGGTGGACCGCCTGAAGCGCAAGTTCGCGCACGCGGCCACGATGGTGCCGGCGCCCGCGATCCACTCGCACGGCCCCGCCGACGTGGGCCTGGTGACGATCGGCGGCTGCGACGCCGCCGTGCGCGAGGCCGCCGACATCCTCCGGGCGCAGGGCATCGCGGCCGACGTGATGCGCATCCGGGCGTTCCCGTTCGGCGAGGCGGTGCGCGAGTTCATCGCCGGCCACGAGCGCGTCTTCGTGATCGAGCAGAACCGCGACGCGCAGCTCCGGTCGCTGCTCACGATCGAGCTCTCGGTCGACCCCAACACCCTCACCTCGATCCTCGACTACGGCGGCATGCCGCTCACCGCGAAGGTGGTGGTGGATGCCGTCAGTGCACACCTGGCCGGAGTGACCGCATGACCTCGATCGCAAAGCCGCCGGTACGGCACCCGAGCTCGCGCACCAACGGCCGCGGGCTGGCGCTCCGTGACTACGAGGGCGCGATGTCCACGCTCTGCGCCGGCTGCGGGCATGACTCCGTGACCGCCGCGCTGGTGCAGGCGGCGTGGGAGCTGGAGCTGGAGCCGCATCGCGTGGGCAAGATGAGCGGCATCGGCTGCTCGTCGAAGACCACCGCCTACTTCATGAAGCAGTCGCACGGCTTCAACTCGGTGCACGGGCGCATGCCGAGCGTGACGTCGGGGGCGGCGGCGGCGAACCGCTCGCTCACGTACATCGGCATCTCCGGCGACGGCGACTCGCTCTCGATCGGCTTCGGGCAGCTCTCGCACGCCATCCGCCGCAACGTGGACATGCTCTACGTGATCGAGAACAACGGCGTCTACGGCCTGACGAAGGGCCAGTTCTCGGCCTCGGCCGACATCGGCTCGCTGTCGAAGAAGGGCGAGGCGAACGAGCAGGCGCCGATCGACCCGGTGCTGCTGGCGCTGACCCTCGGCGCGACCTTCGTGGCGCGCTCCTTCTCGGGCGACAAGAAGCAGCTCGTGCCGATCCTCAAGGCCGGACTCGCACACAACGGGCTGGCACTGGTGGACGTGATCTCGCCCTGCGTGTCGTTCAACGACCACGAGGGCAGCACCAAGAGCTACTCCTTCACCCGCGACCATGAGGTGGAGGTCGTGCAGACCGACTTCGTGCCGCTGCAGCGCGAGATCACGGTGCCGGAGACCGATGCCCACGTGCGGGTGGTGCAGATGCACGACGGATCGAAGGTCCGGCTGCGCGCGACGCAGGCGGACTACGATCCCACCAACCGTGAGTCGGCCTATGCCTACGTGCGCGACTGCCAGCTGCGCCACGAGCTCGCCACCGGGCTGCTGTTCGTGGACGAGGGCGGGCGCAGCATGCACGAGATGCTGCGCACGGTGGAGAAGCCGCTGATCGACGTGCCGTACGAGGAACTGTGCCCGGGCAGCGCGGCGCTCGACGCCCTCATGCGACGCTTCCGGTAACGCCGGTGCGGACGGCAGACGACGAAGTCGACACGCTTCGCGACCTGCTGTCCGGGGCGGAGGCGGGATCGACGCCGCTGCTGCCGCTGCTGCAGGCGGTGAAGCAGCGGGTGGGCCATGTCTCGCCGGGCGCCATCCGCATGGTCGCCCAGGCGCTGAACCTGTCGCGCGCCGAGGTCCACGGTGTGGTGAGCTTCTACGGCGACCTGCGCGAGGCGCCGGTGGGGCGCCACGTCGTCCAGGTCTGCATGGCGGAGGCCTGCCAGTCGGTGGGCTGCCGCGCGCTGATGCGGCACGCCGCGCAGGCGCTCGGCGTGTCGGCCGGCACCACCACGTCCGATGGACGGGTGCACCTCGAGGCGGTGTACTGCCTCGGGAACTGCGCCCTCGGGCCGGCAGTGCGCATCGGCGACCGGGTGCATGGCGCCGTGACACCGGCCCGGTTCGATGCGCTCATCGCCCAGCTCGGAGGCACGGCGTGAGCACGGTGCTGTTCCTGCCGGCCGACACCGGTGCCGTCTCGGTCGGTGCCGACGACGTCGCGGCGGCAATCGAGGCGTGCAGCATCTCGCAGGCGCTCGATGTGCGGATCGTGCGCACCGGCTCCCGCGGGGCGTACTGGCTCGAGCCACTGCTCGAGGTGGCGACGCCGGCGGGGCGCATCGGGTTCGCGAACCTGTCCGCCGGCGACGTCCCCGCACTCTTCGCGGCCGGCGTGCCGACCGGCGCTCACCCCTCGTGCCTCGGCCTGGTGGACGCGCTGCCATGGCTGCGGCAGCAGCAGCGCCTGACCTTCGCCAGGGCCGGCATCATCGACCCGCTCTCGCTCAGCGACTACCGCGACACCGGCGGGTTGGCCGGCCTGGAACGCGCGCGCGCGCTCGCGCCGCAGGCCATCATCCACGAGGTGGTCGCGTCGGGGCTGCGCGGCCGTGGCGGTGCGGCGTTTCCCGCGGGGCTCAAGTGGCAGACCGTGCACGACACGCCCGCGGCGGTGCGTTACGTCGTCTGCAATGCAGACGAGGGGGACTCGGGCACGTTCGCGGACCGGCTCCTCATCGAGGCGGATCCGATGCAGCTCATCGAGGGGATGGCCATCGCGGCACGCGCCGTCGGCGCCGCGCAGGGGTTCATCTACCTCCGCTCGGAGTATCCGCTGGCGGCGCGCACCCTCGACCGCGCACTCCACGTGGCGCGCGAGGCAGGCGTGCTCGGCGACGGCTTCGACATCGCGGTGCGGCTCGGTGGGGGCGCCTACATCTGCGGCGAGGAGACGGCGCTCCTGGAGAGCCTGGAGGGCCGGCGCGGCGTGGTGCGCGCGAAGCCGCCGCTGCCGGCCCGGGAGGGACTGTTCGGCCAGCCGACGGTGATCAACAACGTGCTCACGTTCGCTGCCGTGACGGAGGTGCTGGCGCGCGGCGGCGCGGCGTATGCGGGCCACGGTGTGGACCGGTCACGGGGGACGATGCCCTTCCAGCTCGCCGGCAACGTGACGCGTGGCGGATTGGTGGAGGTGCCGTTCGGCATCACGGTGCGGGCGCTGGTGGAGGGTTTCGGCGGGGGCTGTGCCAGCGGGCGCCCGATGAAGGCCGTGCAGGTGGGCGGGCCACTCGGCGCGTACCTGCCCGAGTCGCAGTGGGATGCCCCGCTGGCGTACGAGTCGATGGCGGCGATCGGCGCCATGCTTGGCCACGGTGGCGTGGTGGTGTTCGACGACACGGCCGACATGGGCGAGCAGGCGCAGTTCGCGATGGAGTTCTGTGCCCACGAGTCGTGCGGCAAGTGCACCCCCTGCCGGATCGGCTCGACGCGCGGCGCCGAGGTGATCGGCCGCCTGCGCCGCGGTGAGTCGGTCGCGGCCAGTCGCGCGCTCCTCGATGACCTCTGCGAGACGATGGAACTCGGGTCGCTCTGCGCGCTCGGTGGCCTCACCCCGATGCCGGTGCGCAGCGTGCTGCGGTACTTCGGGCACGAGCTCGTGCCTGCCATGCCAGCGCCACTGGGCGAGGAGGTCCCCGCATGACACTGCTCCGGAACGCCGATGCCCCGCGCCGCGACCTTGGCACGCCAGCGGTGACGGCCGACGCCGGCCGCGTGTGCCTCACCATCGATGGCATCGCGGTGGAGGTGGCCGCCGGCACCTCGGTGATGCGCGCCGCACGCGAGGCCGGCATTGGTGTCCCGAGCCTCTGCGCCACCGACTCGCTGCGCCCGTTCGGGTCCTGCCGACTTTGCGTGGTGGAGATCGCGGGCCGGAAGGGGCTGCCGGCGTCATGCACCACGCCCGTGGAGGCGGGGATGGTCGTGCGCACGCAGGGCGACACCGTGGCGCGGGTGCGCCGGAACGTGATGGAGCTCTACATCTCCGACCATCCGCTGGACTGCCTCACCTGCGCGGCGAACGGGGATTGTGAGCTGCAGGACATGGCCGGTGCGGTGGGGCTGCGCGAGGTGCGCTACGGCACCGATGGCGCCAACCACCTGGCGGCGCCCACCGATGCCTCCAACCCGTACTTCACGTTCGACGCCTCGAAGTGCATCGTGTGCGCGCGCTGCGTGCGCGCCTGCGAGGAGGTCCAGGGGACCTTCGCCCTCACGATCGCGGGGCGCGGCTTCGGGGCAACGGTGCACGCCGGCATCGGCGAGACGTTCCTCGGCTCCGAGTGTGTCTCGTGCGGAGCGTGTGTGCAGGCCTGCCCCACCGCCACGCTCACCGAGAAGAGCGTGATCGAGTCCGGGCAACCGGACCGCGTGGTGCGGACCACCTGCGCCTACTGCGGCGTGGGCTGCTCGTTCCGCGCCGAGGCGAAGGGCAACGAGGTGGTGCGGATGGTGCCGGACATGGATGGCGGCGCGAACGAGGGTCATTCGTGCGTGAAGGGACGCTTCGCGTGGGGCTACGCCACCCATCGCGACCGTGTCCTGCACCCGATGATCCGGGAGCAGATCACCGATGCGTGGCGCACGGTGAGCTGGGACGAGGCCATCGCCCATGCAGCGGCGCGGTTCCGCGCCATCCAGGCGGCGCACGGCGTCGGGGCGATCGGCGGCGTGTCGTCGTCACGCTGCACCAACGAGGAGGTGTACGTGGTGCAGAAGATGGTCCGCACCTCGTTCCGCAACAACAACATCGACACCTGTGCGCGCGTCTGTCACTCCCCCACCGGCTACGGCCTGAAGCAGACCTTCGGCACCTCGGCCGGTACGCAGGACTTCCGCTCGGTGGCCAGCGCCGACGTGATCGTCGTGATCGGCGCCAACCCCACCGATGCCCATCCCGTCTTCGCCGCGCGCATGAAGAAGCGGATCCGGCAGGGCGCGAAGCTGATCGTGATCGACCCGCGCCGGATCGACCTGGTGCGGAGCCCGCATGTGCGTGCCTCGCACCACCTGGCGCTCAGGCCCGGCACCAACGTGGCCGTGATCAACGCGCTCGCCCACGTGATCGTGACCGAGGGGCTGGCCAACGCGCAGTTCGTGGCCGAGCGGTGCGACGACGCCTCGTTCGCGATGTGGAAGGCCTTCATCACGCAGCCGGAGCAGGCACCGGAGGCCACCGAGGGGATGACCGGGGTGAGCGCTCCCGAGCTGCGCCGCGCGGCGCGCCTCTACGCCGGTGCCCGCAACGCCGCCATCTACTATGGCCTGGGTGTCACGGAGCACAGCCAGGGCAGCACGATGGTCATGGGCATCGCCAACCTGGCGATGGTGGCCGGCCACCTGGGACGGGATGGCGTGGGCGTGAGCCCGCTGCGCGGCCAGAACAACGTGCAGGGCGCCTGCGACATGGGCTCGTTCCCGCACGAGTTGCCGGGCTACCGTCACATCTCCGATGATGACACGCGCGGCTCGTTCGAGCGGGCGTGGCAGGTGCACCTCGACGACGAGCCCGGGCTGCGAATCCCGAACATGCTGGCCGGGTCACTCGCCGGACAGTTCCGCGGGCTCTTCATCCAGGGGGAGGATCTCGCGCAGAGCGACCCCGACACGCAGCACGTGACCGCGGCACTGCGTGCCATGGACTGTGTGGTGGTGCAGGACCTGTTCCTCAACGCGACGTCGAAGTACGCGCATGTCTTCCTGCCCGGCACGGCGTTCCTGGAGAAGGACGGCACGTTCACGAACGCCGAGCGCCGGATCAATCGCGTGCGGCCGGTGATGCCGCCGCGCAGCGGGATGGCGGAGTGGGAGGCCGTCTGCCGCCTGGCGACGGCGATGGGCTACCCGATGTCGTATCCCGACGCCTCGGCGATCATGGACGAGATCGCGGCGCTGACCCCGACCTTCGCCGGCGTGTCGTTCGCGCACCTGGACCGCGTCGGGAGCGTGCAGTGGCCCTGCACCGCCGCCACCCCGCTCGGCACCCGCATCATGCACGAGGCGGGGTTCGTGCGTGGCAAGGGTCGGTTCATGATCACGCAATACGTGCCCACCGACGAGAAGTCCACGCGGCGCTTCCCGCTGCTGCTCACCACCGGGCGCACGCTCACGCAGTACAACGTGGGCACACAGACACGCCGGACGAAGAACAGCACCTGGCATCCCGAGGACCTGCTCGAAATCCACCCGCACGATGCCGAGCTGCGTGGCATCGGCGACGGCGACCGCGTGCGGCTCGCCAGCCGGAAGGGGTCGATCACGCTGCACGCGGCGGTGACCGAACGGGTGCCGGCCGGCGTCTGCTACACCACCTTCCACCACCCCGAGGCCGCCGCCAACGTCATCACCACCGAGTTCTCCGACTGGGCCACCAACTGCCCCGAGTACAAGGTGACGGCGGTCGAAGTGAGTCCGCTGGACTGAGATGACCATCCCCGAGCCGCCGGCGCTGCCGGGAGCGGAACTGCGCCGCGTGCAGGCCGGCGACACCGGTCATGCCGAGACGTGGGGTATCGCCGTGGAATCGCCGGTCCAGATCACGATCAACGGGAATCCGTGGACCGTGCAGCTGGCCACGCCGGCGGACCTCGCCGACCTCGCGATCGGCCTCGCGGTCACGGAACGCCTGATCCCCGACGCCGGCGCCGTGCGCGAGGTGCAGGTCTCCACCTTCCTGCAGGATGTGACCGTGGACCTCCGTGTGGACGAGGCCCGCCTCGACCGCAGTGCCATGCCGGTGCGCGCGATGCCGGCCGGCACCGCCTGTGGCCTCTGCGGCCTGGAATCGCTGGCCGCACTCCACGCGCGCCAGGACCGCTCCCGTACCGAATCCCCGCAAACCGGTGACAGTGCACTCATTCCCGACATCGGTGACAGTGCACTCGATCGCGCCTTCGCGGAGCTGCCCGGCCTCCAGCCGCTCAATGCCCGCACCCGGTCCGTGCACGCCGCGGCGTGGTGTGCACCGGACGGTGCGATCCTCCTGGTGCGCGAGGACGTCGGCCGCCACAACGCCCTCGACAAGCTGGTGGGCGCCCTCGCGCAGTCCGGGCGCCTGTCACAGCCAGGCTTCGTCGTGATGTCCAGCCGCTGCAGCTTCGAGCTGGTGCAGAAGGCCTCGGTGACGGGGGCACGGCTGCTGGCCACCGTCTCCGCCCCGACGAGCATGGCCCTGCAGTGGGCGGAGGCGCTCGGGCTGCCGCTCGCCTGCCGCGCCGGTGGCAACGGTGTGCGCCGCTTCGTGCGATTCCGCCGCGGGGACGCCGGTGCGCCCTGACGACCTGGCACGGATGGCCAACCAGATTGCGCAGTACTTTTCCGCGTACCCTGACCCGGAGTCGGTCGACGGGGTGCGCGATCACCTGCAGAAGTTCTGGGATCCACAGATGCGGCGCGACCTGCTCGCGATTGCGGACCGCCACGCCGCAGCGGGCGAAGGCGCGATCGCGCTGCACCCCCTGGTGGTCCGCGCCCTCCGACCCCCGGGCGCCGACACTTCCTCGTGAGCCAGGGGCACCACTGCCCCGCACCACCGCCATGCGGGTCGCCCGGCGGCGCCCCGCCACCTGTCGACATCGACCCTTCACCGTCACTGGAGCGTACGTGAGCACCACCATCGTGCCGTCGGACATCGAGATCGCGCAGTCTGCCACCCTCCGGCCGATCACCGCCGTGGCCGCGGACCTGGGCCTCGCGGCCGATGACATCGAGCAGTATGGCCGGTTCAAGGCGAAACTGCCGCTCGAGCTCTCCACCCGACCGGTGCGCGGCAAGCTGGTCGTCGTCACCGCGATCAACCCCACTCCCGCCGGCGAGGGCAAGAGCACCGTCAGCGTGGGCCTGGCGCAGGCGCTGCGCCGCATCGGGACCAACGCCGTGCTCGCGATTCGTGAGCCGAGCCTCGGGCCCGTGTTCGGCGTCAAGGGCGGCGCGGCCGGTGGTGGCTACTCGCAGGTGCTGCCGATGGACGAGATCAACCTGCACTTCACCGGCGACTTCCACGCGATCAGCAGCGCGCACTCGCTGCTGTCGGCAATGATGGACAACCACCTGCAGCAGGGCAACGCGCTGGGGCTCGACCCGCGCCGCATCACCTGGCCGCGCACGATCGACATGAACGACCGCGCCCTGCGCCACGCGATCATCGGGCTGGGTGGCCCCGGGGAGGGCATCCCGCGCGAGGAGCGCTGGGTGATCATCCCGGCCAGCGAGGTGATGGCGATCCTGTCGCTCGCCACCGACCTGGCAGACCTGGAGGAGCGGCTGGGCCGCATCATCGTCGGCGCGACCGCGGGCGCGAACAAGCAGCCGGTCCGGGCGCGCGACCTGAAGGCGAGCGGCGCCATGACGCTGCTGCTCAAGGACGCGCTCAAGCCGAACCTCGTGCAGACGCTGGAGGGCGGGCCGGCGCTGGTGCACTGCGGGCCGTTCGGCAACATCGCACACGGCTGCAACAGCCTGGTGGCCACGCGCACGGCGCTGGCGCTGGGCGACGTGGTGGTGACCGAGGCCGGCTTCGGCTCCGACCTGGGCGCCGAGAAGTTCTTCGACATCAAGTGCCGGATGGGCGGGCTGCGTCCCGAGGCGGCGGTGCTGGTGGCGACGGTGCGTTCGCTGAAGATGCAGGGGGGTGCGCCGAAGAACGCCCTCGGCATCGAGGACCTGGATGCGCTGGAGCGCGGGCTGCCGCACCTGGCGCACCACGTGCGGAACGTGCGCCAGTTCGGCGTTCCGGTGATCGTCGCGATCAACCGCCGGCTCACCGACACCGACGCCGAGCTGGCGATGGTGGAGGACTACGCGCGGTCGATCGGCGTGGACGTTGCGCTGAGCGACGTGTGGGCGGAGGGTGGCGCCGGCGGCGAGGAGCTGGCGCGTGGCGTGCTGGCGCTGCTGGAGGGCGGCACCGCGGATTTCGCGCCGGTCTACGACAGCGCCCTCCCGATCCGCGAGAAGATCGACCGGATCGTGCGCGCGGTGTACGGCGCCGACGGCGCGGACATCACGCCGGCGGCGTCACGGCAGATCGACTACCTCGAGTCCATCGGGCTGCACGACACGCCGGTGTGCATGGCGAAGACGCAGTACTCGCTGACTGACGACGCGACGCGGCTTGGCGTGCCGACCGGCTTCCGGATCACCGTGAACGAGGTGACCGGGAGTGCCGGCGCCGGCTTCGTGGTGGCGAAGACCGGCGACATCATGACGATGCCGGGGCTGGGGAAGGTGCCGGCGGCGGAGGGCATGCAGGTGCACGCCGACGGAAGGATCGAGGGACTCTCGTGAGCCGGTGTCAGGCCATCTCGGGATAGTCCGGGTGGTACATCGCGGCCGCCACCGCCGCCGCGATGTCGTCCGGCTGCGCACACCGCGCCAGCCCGCGCCGGAACGCGATCTCCGCCACCCGCACCCCGATCTCCAGCGAGACCTCACGGATGCGTGACAGGCTTGGATAGAGACGCCCCATCGCCAGGTCGTCGTCGGTGACGGTGCCCGCCAGCGTGCGCGCCGCCGCCGCGAACATCTCGTCCGTCACCCGCGACGCCTCCGACACCACCACGCCCAGGCCCACGCCCGGGAAGATGTACGCGTTGTTGCACTGACCCGGCACGTGCGTGCGCGTGCGGAACGTCACCGGTGCGAACGGGCTCCCGCTGGCGAAGAGTGCGCGACCCTCGGTGCCGGAATACGCCTCGCGCGCGGTGCACTCCGCCTTCGAGGTGGGATTCGACAGCGCCATGATCACCGGCCGCTCGTGTGACCGCGCCATGCCCGCCAGCACCCGCGCGGTGAACATCCCCGGCGTGCCCGACACGCCGATCAGTGCATGTGGCTTGAGCGAGTCCACCGCCTCGAGCAGCGTCGACACCGGGGCGTGCTCGTGCGCGTAACGCTGCTTGTGCGCGGCGAGCCCCGTGCGCGTGGATTCCACCAGCCCACCCGAATCCACGAACCAGCAGCGGCGACGCGCCTCCTCCAGGGGAATGCCCTCCTGCACCAGCGCCTCGGTGACGAGATCGCCGATGCCGATGCCGGCCTCGCCCGCGCCGAGGAACAGCACCCGCATGTCGCGGAACGGCGTGCCGGAGATGCGCGTGGACGAGAGCAGCCCGGACAGGGCCACCGCCGCCGTGCCCTGGATGTCGTCGTTGAAGCTGCAGACGCGGTCACGCCAGCGCGCCAGCAGCGCGAAGGCGTTGTGGTTGCCGAAGTCCTCGAACTGGATGCACGCGCGGGGATAGCGGTCCTGCACCGCCAGCACGAACTCCTCCAGCAGGGCGTCGTACTCCCCGCCGCGCACCCGCGGGTGCCGCAGGCCGACGTAGGAGTCGCTCTCGCGCAGGCGGGTGTTCTCGGTGCCGACGTCGATCGTGACCGGCAGGCACTGCTGCGGCGGGATGCCGGCACAGGCGGTGTAGAGCGTGAGCTTGCCGATCGGGATCCCCATGCCATTGGCACCCAGGTCGCCGAGGCCGAGGATGCGCTCGCCGTCGGTCACCACGATCATGCGGATGTCGTCGGCGGGCCAGTTCGCGAGCACCTGGGCCACGCTGCCCGCATCGTCGGAGGTGATGTAGAGGCCGCGGCTGCGCCGGAAGATGCGGCCGAAGTCCTCGCAGGCCTGCCCCACCGTCGGCGTGTACAGCACCGGCATCAGCTCCTCGAGATGGTCGATCACGAGGCGGTAGAAGAGCGTGACGTTCCGGTCGTGCAGCGCGACCAGGTACGCATACTGGTCCAGCGGCGTCGGCCTGGCGCGCACGCCGGGCAGGATGCGGGCGAGCTGCTCGTCCTGCGTCATCACGCGCGGTGGCAGCAGCCCGCGCAACCCGAGGGCCTCGCGCTCGGCCAGCGTGAACGCCGTGCCCTTGTTCAGGACGGGATCGTGGAGCAGGTCCGCCCCGCGCTTCTGGTGCTGTGGTGCCGTCATGGCCCCTCGCCGACTGGAATGTGCTCAGGCCCGGCAGCGCATCAACGCTGTCGGCCCGCTTGCTCGTCGATCGCGGACGCAGCCCGCGGCTGCGGAACTCACAACCTGCCGATCACCCACCCCGGCAGCGCCGCCAGCAGCATCGTGGCGGCGAGGCAGATCCAGCCGGCGGTGCGGGCCAGCGCGCCGGCGCGCTGCTCCGTCGCAACCGCCTCACCGGCGCCCATGAACATCCGCGCGATGACGCGCAGGTAGAAGTACATGCCGAGGTAGCTGCCGACGAGGCCGAGCACCGCGTAGGTCACGTGGCCGGCCGCCATCACGCTGCGGAAGATCATGAACTTGCCGACGAAGCCGGGGAACGGCGGCAGGCCGGCCAGCGAGAGCATCGCGATGCCGATCAGCAGGGCCGCTGCCGGGTCACGGTGGAACAGCCCGCGGAAGTTGTCGAGTGCATCGCGCTGCTCGTCACGGTCGTTCTGCGGCACCACCGCGAACGCCAGCAGGTTCGCCGCCGAGTAGGCGATCACGTAGAAGAGCACGGCCCGCATCCGCGCGGCCGGGTCGCCGAGGAAGGCGTAGAACAGGTACCCCGCATGGGCGATGGACGAGTACGCGATCATGCGCCGGAAGGACGACTGCCGGATCGCCGCCAGGTTGCCGAAGACGATCGAGGCCAGCGGCAGCGCCATCAGCAGGCCGACCAGCGGACCGGTCACCGTCACGGTGCCGAAGAGCCGCACCGCCGCGAGCAGCACGGCACCCTTCGTGAGCGTCGCCATGTAGGCGGTGACGGGAATGCTCGCTCCCTCGTACGTGTCCGGCGCCCAGGCATGGAACGGAACGATCGCCGACTTCAGGAACAACGCCAGCAGCACCAGCACCGTCGCCGTCCGGGTGAGGGCATCACCCGACCCGAGCGCCTGCGCGAAGGTGGAGACGTCCATCGAGCCGGTGGCGCCGTAGAGCAGCGACACACCCATCAGGAACGTGGCCGACGCGGCACCGCTGAGCACGAGGTACTTGAAGCTGGCCTCGGCGCTCTCGGGCCGATGGTACGCCAGCAGCACGAGGGCATACACCGGCATCGCGAGCAGCTCGAGCCCGATGAACATCACCAGGTAGCTCATCGACGACGGCAGCAGGCACAGCCCGTACAGCGACGAAAGCAGCAGCAGGGAGAACTCCCCTTCCCTGAACTCGCTGCGCGCCATCAGGACCACGGGAATCGCCAGGGCGAGCAGCGCCCCTTTCGCCACCAGGATCGCCGGCGTGACCGAGAACTGGCCCGCGAACGGCTCCGCCGTGACCTGCATCGACGCGAGCCAGAACGCCGAGACCGATGCCGCGGCAATCGAGAGCAGCGACACCCAGAGCGCGGGACGCGACCCGCGCCCCAGCACCTCCAGGCAGATCAGCACCACGATGCCGGCGAGCAGGCTGTGCTCGGGGAGCATCGCCGTGAGTGCGGTCTGGTCAGGCATCCGACCTCCCGCCGCGGCAGTTGGCGAGGAACCGGGTCACGGTGTCACCCCCGGCGCGCGGGGCGTGCCGACGAGCTGCTGGTAGGTCACCGCCGCCTGCTCGGTGGCGCGCAGCGCGCCGGCCGGGAAGAGCCCCAGCGCGAAGACGGCCACCGTCAGCACCCCGAGGATGAAGCGCTCACGTCCCGAGAGGTCGCGGAGCGGCTGGTGCGGCGCCTTCGGCTCGCCGAACAGGAAGGTCAGGGCGAAGCGCAGCATGTAGAGGGCACCGAGCACCACGCCGCTCACGGCCGCCACCGACAGCCAGAGCGGCAGGTCGTTGCCGGCGAGGTGCGCCGGCCAGGCCGAACGGAACGCGCCGAGCAGCACCAGGAACTCCCCGGTGAACCCGCTCGTCGCGGGCAACCCGACGGAGGCCAGCGTGAAGATCATGAAGAAGACGGCATACACCGGGACCTGCCGCGCGAGGCCGCCGAACGCTGCCAGCTCGCGGGTGTGGCACCGCTCGTAGATCATGCCGACGAGCAGGAAGAGCCCGGCTGCCACCAGCCCATGGCTGACCATCTGGATCATCGCGCCCTGGATCCCGGTGAGCTCCAGGCTCAGCAAGCCGAGCATCACATACCCGAGGTGACTGATCGAGCTGTAGGCGATGATTTTCTTGATGTCCGTCTGCACCAGCGCCAGGCAGGCACCGTAGACGATGCTGACCGACGCGAGCGTCATGAGCACCGGGGTGAACGCGCGCGCCGCATCGGGGAAGAGCGGGAATCCCAGCTTCATGAAGCCGTAGGTGCCCATCTTGAGCAGCACGCCGGCCAGCACCACGGAGCCGGCGGTCGGCGCCTCGACGTGCGCGTCGGGAAGCCAGGTGTGCAGCGGCACCATCGGCACCTTGATCGCGAACGACAGCGCGAAGGCGCCCAGCAGGATCATCTGCACGGTGAGCGGCAGCTGCGTGCGGTACAGGTCCGCGAACGCGAACGACGTGACGCCGCTGGTGGCCTGCAGCGCGCTCACGAGGTAGATGACGGCCGCCAGCATGAGGATGCTGCCGACCGCGGTGTAGAGGAAGAACTTGAGCGTGGCGTACACGCGGCGGGTGCCGCCCCAGATGCCGATCATCAGGAACATCGGGATCAGCATCGCCTCCCAGAACAGGTAGAACAGGAACAGGTCCTGGGCCACGAACGCCCCGACCATCGCGGTCTGCAGCACCAGCAGCAGCGCGTGGAAGAAGGTGACGTCACGGTCGATCGACGTGCGGGCCCCGAGCACCACCAGCGGCCCGAGGAAGGCGGTGAGCAGCACCAGGAGGATGTTGAACCCGTCCAGCCCGACGAGGTACGACACGCCCCACTGCGGGATCCACGGCACCGCCGTGGAGAACTGGAGCGCGGCGGTGGTGGTGTCGAATCGCTGGTACAGCCAGGCGGCGGCGGCGAACTGCGCGACCATCACGGCGGTCGTGAGCGTCCGTGCGAGGTCGTCGTTCCGCCGCGCGACGAGCAGCAGCAGGCCGGCGCCGCAGAGCGGCAGCCAGAGCACGAGGTTGAGCAGGGTCGCCTCAGCCACGGTTCCAGCTCCACAGCAGCGCGCCCACGATTCCGGCCATGACCATCAGGGCGTAGAGGTGCAGGCTGCCCGTCTGCAGGCGCCCGAAGAGGCCGGCCGTCCGCTGCGCCAGCGCGGCGATGCCGTGGAGCGTGCCGTCCAGCACCAGCTTGTCGCCGCCGCGCAGGAACACATGCTCGCTCACCCACGCCAGCGGCGTCACGAACAGGCGTTCGTACAGCTCGTCCACGAAGTACTTCCCCGACAGCAGCCGGTGCAGCGGCAGCAACGACTGCTTCACCGACTCGGCGCGCGAGGGCCTGCCGTAGAACCAGGCCGCGATGCCCAGGCCGGCGAACGCCAGCACCACCGACACACCCAGCAGCAGCGTCTCGAGGTGCTCACGCGACTCCACCACCGGTGGCAGCCCCAGCATCGGCTCGAGGAAGTGCGGCACCGAGACGTAGCCCCCCACCGCCGAGAGGACGGCCAGCAGCAGCAGCACGCCCGTCATCGACGGCGGCGACTCGTGCACATGGTGCTCCACCTCGTGGCTCATGCGCGAGGGACCGAGGAACGTGAGCCACAGCAGCCGGAACATGTAGATGGCCGTCAGCAGCGCCGTCGCGGCGGCCACGGCCCAGAGCCACGGTGCCCCGCCGCGGCTGCTGGCGAAGGCGTACCAGAGGATCTCGTCCTTCGAGAAGAAGCCGGCCAGCCCGGGGATGCCGGCAATGGCGGCGGTGGCGATGGCGAAGGTCCAGAAGGTGAGCGGGATCTTCGTGCGCAGCCCACCCATCTTCCGCACATCCTGCTCGCCGCCGAGCGCGTGGATCACGCTGCCGGCGCCGAGGAAGAGGCAGGCCTTGAAGAAGGCGTGCGTCACGACGTGGAAGATCGCCACGCCGTAGGCGCCCACGCCCAGCGCCAGGAACATGAAGCCGAGCTGCGAGATGGTGGAGTAGGCCAGGACCTTCTTGATGTCGGTCTGGACGATCGCGATGGTGGCGGCGAGGAACGCCGTGGCCACGCCGATCACCGCCATCACCGCCGACGCCGCCGGGGCGTGCATGAACACGCCCGACAGCCGCGCGACCAGGTAGACACCGGCGGTCACCATCGTGGCGGCATGGATCAGCGCCGAGACCGGCGTCGGGCCGGCCATGGCGTCGGGCAGCCACACGTAGAGCGGGATCTGCGCCGACTTGCCCGTCGCACCGATCAGCAGCAGCACCCCCACCAGGTTCGCCGACACCAGCAGGGCGCCGTTCCCGGTCAGGAACGCGCCGTTGATGGTGTCCATGTCGAAGGTGCCGAAGGCCCGGTGCAGGAGGAACATGCCGAGCAGGAACGCGGCGTCACCGATGCGGTTGGTGATGAACGCCTTGCGTCCCGCGCGCGCGTTGGCCGCATCGTCGAACCAGAAGCCGATCAGCAGGTACGAGGCCAGCCCCACGCCCTCCCAGCCGGCGAAGAGCACCAGCAGCGAGCGCCCCAGCACCAGCAGCAGCATGAAGAACAGGAACAGGTTCAGGTACGCGAAGAAGCGCCCGAAGCTCCGGTCCCCGTGCATGTAGCCGGTGGAGTAGACGTGGATCACCGTGCCCACCCCCGTGACCACCAGCAGCATCACGGCGCTGAGGCGGTCGAGGTGGAACGCGATGTCGAAGGTCAGGTCGCCGACGGCCGCCCAGCGGTAGAGCGGCTCGTTGACCGGGGCGAAGCCGTTCGCCTGGAGCTGCAGCACCGCCAGCACCGACAGCGCGAAGGCGGCCAGCGGGAAGGCACAGCCGATGATGCCTGCGAGCCGCTCGGTGCCGGTGCGCCCGCCGAGGGCGGTGTTGAGCACCCCGTTCAGCAGGAACCCGGTGAGCGGCAGGAGGACGATCAGCGCCAGCACGTGATCCATCGACCCTTATCCTTTCAAGTCGGTGTACCGCTCGATGTCCATGGAGCGCGTCTGTCGCACCAGCAGCAGGACAATGGGAATCGCCAGCGCGATCTCGGCGGTGGCCACGACGAAGACGAGGAACACCAGCACGGCCCCCGCCGCGTCGCCGCGCTGCTGCGAGAACGACACGAGGCTGAGGTTCACGCCGTTGAGCATGAGCTCCATGCACATCAGCATCACCAGCGCGTTGCGCCGGATCACCACGCCGAGCAGGCCGAGCGAGAAGAGCCCGAGCGAGAGCCAGAGGAGGAACTGGTGCTTATCCATTGGCGCGCCGGCTGGTGCGGATCACCGCGAGGGCGGCCACGATCGCCGCCACGAGGAAGACCGACGTGAGCTCGAACTCGAGCCAGTAGCGGGTCAGGAAGGCCGACGAGAACCCGGTCATCGAGAACGCCCCCGCCGCGCCGGCCGCCACCGCCGGCGCCGCACCGCGCCAGGTGCCCACGCCGAGTGCCGCCGCCAGCAGCACGAACATCGTCAGGCCGGGGATCCGCCAGCGTGAGAACCGCCGGTCGGCGCCGGCCTCGCGCAGCTCCAGCAGCATGATGACGTAGACCATGAACACCATCACGGCGCCCACGTAGATCAGCACCTGGAATGCCGCGATGAAGTGCACGCCGAGCAGCCCGTAGATCCCGCCGAGCATGACCATCGTCGTGATCAGGGCCAGCGCCACGCGCATGGGCTGCCGGAGGAAGAGCATCGAACCCGCCGCCACGAAGGCGATGATGCCGAACAGGTAGAGCATCAGTGTGTCGATGGTCCGCGGCCTCCCGGTGCTCCCTCGCCCGGCGCCGGTCGCGCGGGCTTGGGTGGATATGGCTTCGCGACGTCCTGCTTCGGGTTCCAGGTCAGCATCTCGTCCATCGTGAGCCACATGGCCCAGCGGTCGCCCGCCACCAGCGACGGCACGTCCTGCTCCATACGGATCGCGTCCTCCGGGCAGGCCTCGATGCACAGGCCACAGAAGACGCAGCGCGAGTAGTCGATCTCGAACCGCACCGGGTACTTCGGGTGCTGCGGGTCGTTCGCGTCGAAGCCGGCCTCGATCTCGATCACCTTCGCCGGGCAGACGGTCGCACACATGTTGCACGCGATGCACTGCGGCGACCCGTCGGGCCGCTGCGTCAGGATGTGCTTGCCCCGGTTCCGCGGCGCGAAGTCGGCGCGCTTCTCCTCGGGATAGTACGTCGTCACCGCCCCGCGCCGGCCGGTGACCCACTTCGCCATGTTGCGGAGGAAGATCCCGGTGGTGATGCCCAGCCCGCGCAGGATCTCCGGCAGGTACGCCCGCTCCCACCAGGTCATCTGCGCGGCGTTCCAGTACTCCCGCTTCACCCGCGTCACCACCGGACGCACCGGCAGCTGCGGCAGCTCACGGCCGGAGGCGCTCATGGCCGCCCGCCCTGCACCAGCCACGCGATCACCGCCGTCGCGCAGAGGTTCACGAGCGACAGCGGGAGCAGCAGTTTCCAGGCCAGCCCCAGCATCTGGTCGTAGCGGAAACGCGGCAGCGACCAGCGCACCTGGATCTGGATCACGCACATGAGCATCACCTTCGCCAGGAACCCCGCGATCTGCAGCAGCAGCACCGTGCCATGCCCGAGCACGATCGCGTGGCCGCCCGGGAACTGGAAGCCGGTGTCACCCATGAACGGCAGGTTGTAGCCGCCCAGGAACAGCGTCGTGAACAGGGCCCCCACGATCGCGATCTGAATGAACTCCGCGAACATGAACAGCCCCATCTTCATGGCGCTGTACTCGGTGTAGTAGCCGGCCACGAGCTCCGACTCGGCCTCGGGCAGGTCGAACGGGATGCGCTTGTTCTCGGCGATCGCCGCCGTCAGGAACAGGATCGCCGCGAACGGCTGCAGCACGATCCCCCAGCGCGGCAGCACGCCGAGCACGATACCCGACTGCTGGCGGACGATCGCATCCAGGTCCACGGTGCCGTAGAGCAGGATCAGCCCCATCACGGTCAGGCCCATCACCAGCTCGTACGAGATCATCTGCGAGCCGGCCCGCAGCCCGCCCAGCAGCGAGAACTTGTTCTCCGACGACCAGCCGGCGAGCATCGCCCCGATGATCGTCAGCCCGCTGAACGCGAACACGATCAGCAGGCCGGCATCGAGGTGCGCGATCTGCAGGGTGTAGATGCGGCCGCCGAACCAGGCCGCCAGCGACGGGAAGAGCAGCCCGGGATCGATCGCCCCGCCGAACGGGATCACCGCGAACACCAGCAGCACCGGCGCGAACACCACGAACGGGGCCAGGAAGTATCCCACCGCGTCGTGCGTGGTCGGCTTGAAGTTCTCCTTCAGCAGCATCTTCAGGCCGTCGGCCATGCCGTGGAAGAGGCCGAGCCACACCAGCTTGATGTTGGTGAACGGGATGCGGATGTACGCCCGGTTGGCGCCGATGCGGTCGGACATCACCGCCGCCTGCTTCCGCTCCACCCAGGTGAGCAGCCCACCGAAGCTGAGCAGCACCACCAGCGAGTAGGTGATGAAGATCAGCGCCATCACGATGTCGGGCATCATGCCGCCGGCCCGGTGAGTGCGCCAGCCACCGCCGGTGCCAGCGCCAGCCCGATGGCCCGGAACAGCTCCTCGGCATGCGCGATGCCCGCGGCGGGCGCGAAGCAGGCGGTGAACGGCGACACGACCCCGGCGAAGTTCGTGTAGTGCCCGCTCCGCTCGGTCTGGATGCTGACGGGGATGAAGACGTCGGCCTGTGCCTGCACCGGATCGGCGTAGGCGTCCAGGCGGATCACCCGTGCCCCAGCCGGCACCGCGCTGCCGTCGAAGCCCTCCCCCCACACGAGCACGAGGTCGGTCTGCGGCGTGATGGCCTCGGCCAGGGTGCCGGGCAGCGCCGGAAACAGCGCCAGCGCAGCACGCCGGTTGGGGTTCTTGTCCGGCTTGATCAGCAGGTGGTCCTCGACCACCTCACCCGGCAGGGGCAGGTGGTCGGCCTTCACGAACGGCTGCACATGCGGCGCCAGCGCGGTCGCGAAGGCGGCCAGCTCCTCGTTCGAGCCCCAGCTCGACACCAGCGCCACCGGGTGGCGTGCCGCGGCGATGAGGCGCGCAGCGCTGGCGGTGGCCGTCGCGAGGTCGGTCGCGGCGCCGCCGAGCGTCGCCTGCGTGGCACGCGGCCGCTCGAACAGCGCCGCGAGGTCGCGCGCCTTGTTGCAGACCCAGAGGCCGTTCACCTCGGGGTTCTCGTGCGGCGTGACGCGGTCGATGCGGGTGTTGAGGCGCGGATCCAGCGCCCGCAGCGCCCACTCCGGCTTGCGGTGCCAGATGTCGATGCTGCACCCGCGCTCGCAGCCCGGGCACACCGACCGCGTGGGCTGCAGGTACCAGACGCGCGCGTGGTCGAGCAGCTGCCGCGAGAGGAGCGCGCCCACCGGACAGAGGTCGATGACGTTGTCCGAGTACTGGTCGTTGTCGAAGTTCGCGTCCTCGGCCGGCCGGATGAGGGCGTGGTCGCCCCGGTTCACGGCGCAGAGTGCCTTCGACTGCGACACCTCGTTCGTGAACCGGACGCAGAGCGTGCACATGATGCAGCGCTCGTTGTCCAGCATGATCCGGTCCGAGAGCGGGAAGAACTTGGTGGCGTGGGTCTTCGCGTCCCGCGACAGCGACGCCTGGCCGTTGTGCGCGTAGTGGAAGTCCTGCAGCGTGCACTCCCCCGACTTGTTGCAGATGCCGCAGTCCACCGGATGGTTCAGCGTGATGAACTGCATCGTCTGCTTGCGCAGCCGGACGATCTTCTCCGAGTGCAGCAGCACGCGCATGCCCTCGGTCACCGGCATGTTGCACGCGATGTCGAACCAGGGGTCGCCCTTCTCCTGTTCCACTTCCACCATGCAGATGCGGCAGTTGCCGGGCACCGAAAGCTCCGGATGCCAGCAGAAGTGCGGGATGTCCACGCCGTTCGCCCGTGCGGCCTGGATGACGGTCTGCCCGTCCTCCGCCTGCATCGGCACGCCATCGATGAAGAACTCCATCAGCCGCGCGCTCCTGCGCCCGCGAGCGCGCTGGCGAACGGGTCAGACACCGTCAGGCGACCATCGTACATCGAGCGTCCGTTCGTGATGTAGTACTCGAACTCCTCGCGATAGTGGTCGAGGATCGCGGTGTTCGCGTAGCCGGCGGAGTCGCCGAGGCTGCAGATGGTGGTGCCGTCGTTCGCCTCGCCGATCTCATAGAGGCGCTCGATGTCTTCCATGCGGCCATGACCGGCCACGATGCGGTCGAGGATGCGCTCCATCCACCCCATGCCCTCGCGGCATGGCGTGCACTGGCCGCACGACTCGTGATGATAGAAGCGCTGGATCACCTGCGCCACGCGCACCATGCAGGTGGCCTCGGCGATGGCCATCATGCCACCCGACCCGAGCTGCGAGCCACCGGCGACGGCGGAGATGTGGTCCAGCGTCAGCCCCTCGAGCTCCTTCGCCGACAGCAGCTTCGTCGAGACGCCGCCGGGGATGATGCACTTGAGCGCCGCACCGTCCTGCATGCCCCCGCAATCCTCGTAGATGAACTTCTCCCACGAGTAGCCGTACTCCACCTCGTACACACCGGGCCGCGCGATGTGGCCGGAGATCGAGATCATCTGCGTGCCCGGACTTTTCGGTGTGCCCACCTTCTTGAACTCGGCGGCGCCACGCCCGATGATCACCGGGATGTTCGCCAGCGTCTCGACGTTGTTCACCACCGTCGGCTTCTGGTACAGGCCCTTCACCGTCAGGCGGGGCGGCCGGTTGCGTGGCCAGCCCTTCTTCCCTTCCAGTGACGCCAGCATCGCTGACGCCTCGCCGCAGACGTACGAGCCCGCGCCGCGGTACAGCACCACGTCGCACGAGTACCCGCTGCCGAGGATGTTCTCGCCGAGCAGGTTGTTCGCGTACGCCTCCTCGATGGCGGCGGCCATGCGCCGGTACGGCAGGTCGAACTCGCCGCGGATGTAGATGAAGGCGTGGCGCCCCATCAGCGCGAACGAGCCGATGATCAGCCCCTCCAGGCACATGTGCGGCACATGCTCCAGCAGCCACCGGTCCTTGAACGTGCCGGGCTCCCCTTCGTCGGCATTCATGCAGACGTAGTGCGGCTCGCCGTCGTTCAGCTTCACCACACCCCACTTCCGTCCCGCCGGGAATGCGGCGCCACCGTGACCGAGGATGCCGCCAGCTGACACTTCCTTCGTGACGTCGGCAGGCTGCATCTGCAGCGCCTTGGCCAGGGCCTGGTAGCCGCCGCGCGCCGTGTAGGCGTCCAGCAGGTGCGAGGTCTCTGTCACGGGGAAGTTCATGAAGAACTTCGTGCCCGACAGCGCCGGTGCGGGTGAGACAGCGGTGGCAACCGGATCGCTCATGATCGCAGCGTCTCGAGCAGGGCGTCCACCGATTCGGGCGTGAGGTTCTCGTGGTAGGTGTCGCCCACCATCATCATCGGCGCGGTGCCGCACGACGCGAGGCACTCCACCGTGGAGAGCGTGAAGCGACCGTCCAGCGTCGTCTGCCCGGGCGTGATGCCGAGGCGGCGCGACAGGTACGCGACCAGCCCATCGGCGCCACGCAGTGAACACGAGAGGTTGCGGCAGACCTGGATGTGATGCCTGCCCAGCGGCTTCCGCGTGAACTGCGTGTAGAAGGCCAGCACTTCGTCGACCTGCGTGCGCGGAACGCCGAGGTATGCCGTCAGCTCGTCCACGTCGCTGTCGGCGATCCAGCCGCGATCCTCCTGGATGCGACGCAGGCACGGGATGGTCAGCGACCCCTCGAAGCCGGCGGGGTACCGCTTCTTCCACTCCTCGAATTCCGGGATCAGGTGCTTCATCGGTCGCACTCCCCGCCGATCATGTTCACCGAGCCGAACGTGGTCACGATGTCGGCCAGCTGGTGCCCGTCGAGCATCCGGTGCACGCCGCCCATGTGCACGAAGCTGGGCGACCGCACGTGTACCTTGTGCGGCACGCCGCCGCCGCTGCTGACGATGTAGAAGCCCAACTCCCCGTTCGGCGCCTCATGGGCCACGTAGATGTCGCCTTCCGGCACCGACGGCCCGTCCATGACGAGCTTGAAATGGTTGATCAGCGACTCGATCTCCGAGTAGACCAGCGTCTTCTCGGGGAACACGCAGCGGTGATCGACCACGTTGATCGGCCCCTCGGGCATCATCGCCATCAGCTGCCGGATCATGTGCACCGACTCGTCCATCTCGCACATGCGGACGTAGTAGCGGTCGTAGTTGTCGCCCAGGATGCCGACCGGCACGTCGAAGTCCAGCTCGGCGTAGGCCAGGTACGGCGTGTCGCGGCGCAGGTCGCGGGGCACGCCGGTGGAGCGCAGGATCGGGCCGGTGAAGCCCCAGTGCAGCGCATCGGCCGTGCTGATGCCACCCACGTTGCGCAGCCGGTCGATGAAGATGCGGTTCCGGTCCACCATCGCGTGCACCCGCGCCACGTACGTCTCGTACTCGACGAGGATGGCCTCGAGGCGCGTGAACCAGCCGTCGGGGACGTCCTGCGCCAGGCCGCCGATGCGGCCGTACGAGTACGTGACCCGGGCGCCGGTCAGCGCGGCGAGGTGCTCGTACATCGCGTCGCGCACCGTCACCAGGTACAGGAACGCCGTCATCGCGCCCAGCTCCATCAGGCTGGCGGCCACGCAGGTGAGGTGGTCGCAGATGCGCGAGTACTCCGAGAGCAGCGTGCGCAGGTACTTCGTGCGCGGCGTGATCTCGATCCCCATCAGCTGCTCGACGCCGTCACAGTACGCGAAGTCGTTGATCAGCGCCGAGCAGTAGTTCAGCCGGTCCACGTACGGGATCAGGTTGTGCCAGGTGTGGTCCTCGCACTCCTTCTCGAACCCGCGGTGCAGGTAGCCGCAGTGCACGTCGGTGCGCAGCACGCGCTCGCCATCCAGCTCGGCGATGATCTGCACCGTGCCGTGGGTGGCCGGGTGCGACGGGCCGATGTTGACGATGACCGTGTCATCGCGACCCGAGGGCGTGAAGGCCGGGCGGACGGGGTTCGGGATCGTCGGGGTCGGGATGCCCGCCGTCACAACTCACGCTCCAGCGCACGCTGCGGCGGCCGGTACGGCACCAGCGGCTGCTCCAGCTGCTTCGGGTAGTCCTTGCGCAGCGGGTGGCCCTGGAAGCCTTCGTAGAGCAGGATCGGGCGCAGGTCGTCGTTGCCGCGGAAGCGGATGCCGTACATGTCGTGGCACTCCCGCTCCATGTAGCCCGCCGAGCCGTAGAGCGAGACCAGCGAGTCGACGACCGGCTCGGCCTCGCGCACGCGCTGCTTCACCCGCACCCGCACCTTGTGCACCGTGGAATAGAAGTGGTGCACCACCTCGAAGCGCAGCGGCGCGCCGGGCCAGTCCACCGCCGTCACGTCGAGGAAGAGGTCGAACGCGAACTCGGACTTGAGGCGGCCAGCCAGCGCCAGCATGGCGTGCGGCTCCACGTGCAGCACCAGCACGCCGTGGGCGATGCCACCCGAGGTGAGCACCGTCGTCGCCGCGTCACCTGCGTCACCTGCGTCAGCCAGTGGCACCAGCGACGTCGCGAGGCGGTCGAGAAAGTCCGAGGCCACGGTCAGAAGGTGTCGTTGATGATGCGGTGCTTGCCGCGGGCGATGGTCTCCTGCAGCCGCATGATGCCATCGATGACCATCTCCGGGCGCGGCGGGCAGCCCGGCACGTAGACGTCCACCGGGATGATGCGGTCGATGCCGGGCAGCGACGCATAGTTCTGGTAGAAGCCGCCGCTGGTGGCGCAGACCCCGAAGGCCATCACCCACTTCGGCTCGCACATCTGCTCGTAGACCTTGAGCAGGATCGGCGCCTGCTTCTGCGTCACGGTGCCCACCACCATCAGCAGGTCCGCCTGTCGCGGCGAGAAGCGTGGCAGCGCCGCCCCGAACCGGTCGGTGTCGTAGGCCGAGGCGCTGACGGCCATGAACTCCATCGCGCAGCACGCCGTCACGAACGGGTACGGGAAGAGCGAGAACTTCCGCGCCCACCCCACCAGCTCGTCCTTGCGGGTGGTGAGGTACTCGAAGCTGGCGTGCTTGGTGTGCGCGGTCACGGCCGCACCACCCGCATCCACGATCGGCAGGGGCTTCCCGTACATCGCTATTCCGTCACCGCTTCGAGGATGCGCGCCCGATAGACATACAGCAGGCTGATGACGAGCAGGAAGACGAACAGCGCCAGCGTCAGCATGCTGGTGCCGGTCAGCGGCCGCGAGCCGAGGGTCCAGATGAACAGGAACATCGTCTCGAGGTCGAACAGGATGAAGATGATCGCCACCGCGTAGTACTTCACCGGCACGGCCTTCACGTTGATGAAGTCCACCGGGGTCGCGCCGCACTCGAACGGCTCCTGCTTGACGGCCGTGGTGGCCGGCTTGGGGCCGAGCAGCGCATTGAGCGCCAGCACGAGGCCGAGAAAGCCGACGATGGCCACCAGGTACATCAGGAATGTGACGTAAGGACTCATCGCGCCGGAAGCAGGTGAGGCACTGACGGAACAGGAGCGGCCACGCGCCGCCCGGGGGCGGCGCGGCCGGGCCGGCACCTGCCGACCCGATCCGGTGCAAACTAGTCAGCGTGTGGGCTTGCAACGCAGCCCGGCGCCGGGACGGTTCCCGCGCCGGCCCGTCCGTCGGCGGATGCCTGACGCTGCGGGCCCCACGGCTCGGCGCGCGCACCCCCGCGTATCTTCTGCCGGACCCTTCACCGCCCCGCCCATGCACAAGCGCGACTTCCTCCGCTCCCTCGGCGCCACCACCATCGCCGGCCTCCTCGGCGAGCGGGCCTGGGCCCGGTTCGAACGGCTCCCCGCCCCCGCACTGGCCGCCAGTGAGGACTTCTGGGTGGCGCTGCGCCGGCAGTACCGCCTCAAGCCCGACTACATCAACCTCGAACACGGCTACTACTCGATGCAGGCGAGCCCCGTGCTCGAGGCGTTCATCGGCAGCGTGCGGGAGGTGAACTACCAGGGCTCCTACTACCTGCGCACCGTGCAGGGGGACGACAAGCTCGCCGCGCGCGAGCAGCTCGCCACCCTCGCCGGCTGCACACCCGCGGAGCTGATCATCACCCGCAACACCACCGAGTCGCTGGATACCGTCATCGCCGGCATCGACTGGAAGCCGGGCGACGAGGCGGTCATGGCGGCGCAGGACTACGGTGCGATGCTCGACCAGTTCGCCCTCCAGGCCCGGCGCTTCGGGATGGTCAACCGGATCGTGTCACTCCCGAACGACCCCGCCTCCGACGACGAGCTGGTGCAGCTCTATGCCGCCGCCATCACGCCGAAGACCCGCCTGCTGCTCCTCAGCCACCTGGTGAACATCACCGGCCAGATCCTGCCGGTGCGGAAGATCGTGGCGATGGCGCAGGCGCGCGGGGTGCCGGTCGCGGTGGACGGCGCCCACGCCTTCGCCCACCTGGACTTCCGCATCCCGGACCTCGGCGCCGACTACTACGCGGCCAGCCTCCACAAGTGGCTGGGCGTGCCGCTCGGCTCGGGGCTGCTCTACGTGCGGCGTGACCGCATCGCGTCGCTCTGGCCGCTGTTCGGCGACATGGGATTTGCGGATGACGACATCCGGAAACTGAACCACACCGGCACCCACCCGGTGCACACCGACCTCGCCATCCAGCACGCGATCACGTTCCACGGGAGCATCGGCACCGCCCGGAAGGAGGCCCGCATGCGCTTCCTGAACCAGTACTGGACGTCGAAGGTGCGCGGCGTGCGGAACGTGGTCCTCAACACACCCGCCGACCCGCTCCGCTCGGCCGCGATCGCGAACGTCGGCATCGTCGGCATGGAGCCAGGCGCGCTCGCGAAGACGCTGCTGGAGCGCTACCGCATCTGGACGGTGGCGATCGACCGCGAGAACGTGCGCGGCGCGCGCATCACGCCGCACCTCTACACGACCACCGCCGAGCTGGACGTGCTCGTGCGGGCACTGACGGAGCTGGCGTCGGCGGCGTAAGACGGCCGGTCAGCGCGGCAGGACCAGCAGGCCCATCGGCACCCGTCGCCATCCGGGCCAGCGCTGCATCGCGCCGCTGGCCGCGCGCAACTGGAGCTGGGCGCTGATGCCCCCGTCGAGCATCACGGCGCGGCTGCAGCCGAGGGCGCCCATCAGGGCCGCCGTCTCCGGCGTGGTGAGGCCGAAGGGCACGGCGCCGAGCGTGGGGCCGAAGGCATCGAACCGGGTGAGGACCACCAGCACCGACCCATCGCGCCGGGTGCCGATCGCCAGCCGCGCGTCGCGGTGGGTGAGGTCCACGCCCGCGGTGCTGTCACGCAGCATCGACGGCACCTCGCCGTCGCCGGTGAGGAGCGTCGGGAAGCTCTGGAAGGCTGTCCTGACAGCCGCCATGCGGTCGCTCCCGGCGAACTCTGCAGGAGAGCGAAGGGAGACCCGGCCCGCTGAGTCGAACACCACCGCGCTGGACAGCGGCCCGATCCCCGGGGCGCGCCACTCGCGGCCCTCCAGCACCACCCAGCCCCACGGCAGCGTGCCGAGCAGGGTGACCGCGAACTGTCCGGCGTTGACGGCGAGCAGGGCCGTGACAGGGGTGGCGGTGGTCCGCCAGGCGGCGCGGCGGGAGAGGTAGCCGTTGGCGTCGCGCTCATAGGTGAAGGCCGTGTCGAGTGCGAAGCGGACCCTGGCGGGGTCGATGCGCACGACGATCGCACGGGTACGCCACGCCTCGCCATCACCCCGGAGCGGCAGTTCGGCCCACGTGATGCCGGCACGTCCCGCGCGCCATCGAAGTGACGCAATCAGTGCACTGTCACCGGTATTCCAGCGGGTGGGGGGCACGGCATCGGGGCGCCAGAGGCCGCGCCAGCCGCCGTCCCCCGCAACGGAGAGCGGCGCCTTCTGGGCGCCGCTCGTCACTGCTCCGCACAGGCACGCGGCGAGCACCGGCGCGCGCACCAGCGCTGGGATCATTCGCTGCCGGAGAACGCGCGGCGCAGGTCGCTGCGGCGGGACGTCAGCAGGTCGTACTCGGCGCGTGTGAAGGTGCGCGTGATCGCGGCGTCCTGCCGCATCCCGGCCAGCCACGAGGCGATGCGCTCCCACATCATGCGCGACTGGGCATTGGTCATGCCGCCGCCCACGTCTGCGCCAGACGGTGACGTGCTGGCCAGCAGGCCTTCCGACTCCTTCTGGACGGCCTGGGATCGCGCGTTGTACGCCTCGGCGCGCACCATGCTGGCCGGCTTGGCCGGCG
The DNA here is from genome assembly GCA_020851035.1 of Gemmatimonadaceae bacterium. Lineage (NCBI taxonomy): Bacteria > Pseudomonadati > Gemmatimonadota > Gemmatimonadia > Gemmatimonadales > Gemmatimonadaceae > Gemmatimonadaceae bacterium. The sequence goes on from JADZDM010000002.1 coordinate 334,987, forward strand.
TCGCGCCGCACTTGGTCCGGATGCCGCGGTTGAGCACGGTGGTATCGGCGGAGCTGCCCATCAGGTTCATGGCCCGCTCGGTGGCGCGCTGGGCGGCCGCCTGGTCGCCGCGCTGCTGCGCCGCGCCCATCTCCTGCATCGCTGCGACGATCTCCTTCACCTTCGGATCGTTCTGCATCGCTGCGGGATTGGACTGGAACCGCATCATCAGCTCCTGCATGCGCTTCTCGCTCGCGTCCTCGGCCGCCTTGCGCGCGTCGCGGGCACACTCGTCCCAGCGGGAGGTCGCCGAGCGATAGGCGCTCTCCTCTCGCTCGTTCGTGAACAGGCGCGCCGAGTCGGCCAGGGCGCGGGACTGTTCCTGCAGCTGCTCGTAGCGCCGCCGGTTCCCCTCGCGCTGCGTCTTCGCCCGCTGCATCGCGGCCACGTAGCGGTCCAGCCGCTCGCCGGTGATCTCGACGGTGGTGGCGTCGAACACCGGATCCACCAGCATCGCGACGTTCGCCTTGTCGTCCACCTTCTGCTCCACGCGGCGCTCGACGGCGCGGCGGAGGCCCCCGAACTGCGCCTCGGCCGGTGCGCTCAGGCACGCGCCGGCGACCAGGACGATCAACGAACCGGGGAGTACTCCCCGGACACAGGACATGGCAGGCATGACAGGCACTCCCTTCAGGGTGTCTGGGACTCGATCCAGCCCGCCGCGACGGAGCGGGGGCATGGCCGCAACACGGCGGTGAGGACTCTCCCATCAAAGCAACGCCGGAAGGCCCGGCATCATCTCAGCGAACACACAAGCGAACCCATCCTTGCGTCAGGCGGCCGGCCGTTACATCGCGCACGGCGCTCGCGCCGAACTCTACCACACGGACCAAACGTCAGCCTAGCGCCCATGGAGGGGCCGCCCACGCCGCTCAGGTGGAGCCGGCCGGCCTGAGCATGGTCCCGGCGAGCTCCCGCACGATCTTCGCCGCCACGGCGGCGGTGAGGCCGGTCCGGTCGCGCGCGGGATTGAACTCGACCACGTCGGCGCCGATGATCGGCCCCTCCAGCGCATGGATCATCGAGATCACGTCACGCACCGACAGCCCGCCCGGCTCCCAGTGGCTCACGCCGGGTGCGAAGGCGGGATCGAGGGCGTCCATGTCGAACGAGACGTAGACCGGCCCCTCGATCCGGGGACGCGCGCCAGCGGCGAAGTGCCGCATCTCGATGACCTGTGTCCCGAAGCGCTGCGACTGCTCGCGCTGGTGTGCGCTCAGCGTGCGCAGTCCCACCTGCACCAGCCGGCTGCAGAGCCCCTCCTCCATCACCCGCGCGAAGGGGCACGCATGCGAGTGGCGGTCGCCCTCATAGTGGTCGTACAGGTCCGAGTGCGCGTCGATGTGCAGCAGCGCCGGCCGCGGATGGACGCGGTGCACGGCGCGCAGGATGGGGTACGTGATCGAATGGTCACCACCGAGCGAGATCGGGCGCGCACCACCGCGCAGCACGCGCGCGATGCCCTCGGTGATCCGTTCGCGCGTGTGCTCGCCCGGTTCGTTCGGCAGGTCGAGGTCACCGGCGTCGGCCAGCCCACCGGGTGCGAACAGGTTGATGCCTGCCTCGGTCCAGTCGTTCCCCGCCGGTGAGTGCAGCGCCGCGCGGATCAGGGCCGGCGCCTCCGCCGGTCCGCGGAGGAACGACGAACTGGCGTCGTACGGCACGCCGACGAGGCACGGTGGCGGCAGCGTCATCTCACGTCACTCCTGCACCCAGACCATCGCCTGCCCTTCCAGCTTGGCACGCACCAGGAAAGCGCGGTCACCGGTGGCGACGCTCTCGACCTGGAAGTTCGAGATGCTGCCACCGATCACGACACCCGGCGCAACGGTGCGGTTGAGGAGCTGGAGCATGGTGGTGCGGGCGGAGTCGAGCTGGGCGCCGAGTTGCACGCGTCCGCCATTGGTGGCCTTGCGGATGGCGCGGCCGATGAGCGGCGCGGCCAGCGTGGCCTTCACCCGCGACAGGGCGCCGCGGCTGGCGAGGCTCCAGTCCAGCTCATCGAGCCGCAGTTCGCGTGCCGTCGCATCCCAGCGCATCCGCGACGCCAGCGTGAGGCGGCCGGTGAGCGCGCCCGAGACATCGAGGCCGATGCGGACGCTGTCGCCAGTGGCCGAGACGTGCACCTGTTGCACCTTCACGCTGGTGGCGGCGGTCTCGGCGACCAGCAGCTCGGTGGCCCGGCGATCGAGCTCGTCGAACGGCAGTTCCACCGTGAGCGGGATCACGAAGCCCGACGGGCTGGTGCCGAGCATCAGCGGGGGGAGTGCCCGGTCGATGGTCGCCGGCTTCGCACCCGCGATCACATGGGGGCGCGCATAGACCACGATGGCGGTGCGGAAGCTCGGTCCGACGCCCGACAGCGGCACCACCCGGATGGTCTCGGGATCGAGCACCAGCCAGAGCGTGTTGAGCGTGTCGAGCGGTGACGGCTCGAGGAAGCTCTTCCAGATCGAGTCGGCGAGGGGGCGCAGGTCGGCCGCGGTGGGCATCGCCGAGTCCACCTGGGCGGCGAAGGTGCGGAGCTGGCCGTCGACGACCGACTTCAGCGCGGACGTGGCGTCGATCTGCAGCGCCGTCACCCGGCAGGCATCGAGCAGCGTGGCGCTGAACTGCGTCTCCTTCGAGGCGATGCTCCAGTTGTTGCGCCAGTAGAGCGTGGTGCTCATGGCGAGGGTGGCGCGGCGCATGGCCTCGGGCGCGAAGCCGCAGCTCGCGATGCCGGCACCCGGGACGCCGACCCGTGCGCGGTAGCGCAGGTTGGTGGTGATGGCGAAGCGATCCCCGGTGGCGGAGAGCTGCAGCGGGTCGCGCTGGTAGCCGTACTGATGGCAGACCAGGCGTGCGTAGTTCTGGCAGGCGGCGGTGGCGAGCGAATCGCGCGCCGGGAAGAGCGAGTCGAGGACGGGGACGAGTGCCTTGAGCACGTACGTGACCTGCACCGGGATCACGGCCAGCGGCACCGGCGCGGCCGCCGGACGCACCGGTGGGACCACGGCGCCGGAACCGCCCACCGGCGTGGGAGCCGGCACGACCGTGGCCGGCGCGCTGCCGCCGCACGCGACCAGGAGCAGGGCGACCAGCGCACTGCCCCACCGCGCGGGCGTGATCATGCCTTGCGCAGGAACTCGGTCTTGAGGACGAGGCCCCGCACCTTCTCGTGGTTCGCCTCGATCTCGCCGTCGTTGCCGTTGAGGCGGATGTTCTTGATGGTGGTGCCCCGCTTGAGGGTCACGGAGGAACCCTTGACCTTGAGATCCTTGATCACGAGCACCGTGTCGCCATCGGCGAGGGGGTTGCCGTTGCTGTCGCGCACGATGACGTCGTCCATGGCCTGGGCTGGTGAGGGGTCGGCACGGCCGGTGCCACGCTGGCACCGCCGATGACCGGAGAATACCCGGGGCGGCTAGATTCGGGTATGACCGAATCCCTGACGGAGCGCACGTGAGGATCGTCGGCGGCAAGTTCAAGGGCCGCGACCTCACCTCACCGAACGACTTCCGCGTGCGTCCCACGGCGGAGAAGGTGCGCGCGACGCTGCTGGACCAGCTGAAGGCCGACCTGGCGGGTGCGCGCGTGCTGGACCTCTTCGCCGGCACGGGAGCCCTCGGGCTCGAGGCGATCTCGCGCGGGGCGAAGTACGCCGACTTCGTCGAGACGCGCCCGAGCAGCCTGCACGCGCTGAAGGCCAACGTGGGCCTGCTGCGCCTGTCCACCAAGTGCCGGATCTACAAGCGCGACGCGGTGCAGTTCGCCGAGATGCTCACCGAGCAGCGCTGGGACATCGCCTTCGCCGACCCGCCGTACGACTCGAAGATGCTCGACCGCGTCGTGACCGCCTGGCACGCCACGAAGTTCTCGCGGATCCTGGCGGTCGAGCATGCGCGCGAACATCCGATCCCGCTCGGGGTCTGGCGCACGGCGTACGAAGACACCGGACTGACGATCTATCGCGTCTGAGGCATCCTGAACTGCCTTGACGCAAAGGCGCCAAGGGCGCGAAGGCCGCAAAGAGTTCTGCGCCGATTGCTGACCCCGTTGCGCGGCTGGCTATTCAGAAAGACACGAGGGAACTGCACTCGCTGCTGCAGTTCCCTCGAGTATTCGATCATCGCCTAGCGCGACTTCCTTCATCGAGCGAGCGGAGCACTTTGCGTCCTCTGCGTCCCTTTGCGCCTTTGCGTCAAAGCAGTTCAGCCGTTCAGCCGTTCAAGCCATCTTCGCCTGAAGCCGGCGGTCGATGGCGTCGAGGAAATCCTCGGTGGACAGGTACGGCGAGTCCTTGCTGATCAGGATCGCGAGATCCTTGGTCATCTCGCCCGATTCCACGGCCTCGATGCAAACGGCCTCGAGGGCGTTGGCGAAGTCCACCACGGCCGGCGTGCCATCGAGCTTGCCGCGATGGGCGAGGCCGCGGGTCCACGCGAAGATCGACGCGATGGGGTTGGTGGAGGTCTTGTTGCCCTTCTGGTGCTCGCGGTAGTGGCGGGTGACGGTGCCGTGGGCGGCCTCGGCTTCCATCGTCTTGCCGTCGGGCGTCAGCAGCACGGAGGTCATCAGGCCCAGTGAGCCGAAGCCCTGCGCGACGATGTCCGACTGCACGTCGCCGTCGTAGTTCTTGCAGGCCCAGACGTAGCCGCCTTCCCACTTCAGTGCCGCGGCGACCATGTCGTCGATCAGGCGGTGTTCGTAGGTCAGGCCCTTGGCGTCGAAGTCCGTCTTGAACTCGTCCTGGAACACCTGCTCGAAGATGTCCTTGAAGGCGCCGTCGTAGGCCTTGAGGATGGTGTTCTTGGTGCTGAGGTACACCGGGTAGTTGCGCTGCAGGCCGTAGGTCAGGCTGGCGCGCGCGAAGTCGCGGATGGAGTCGTTGAAGTTGTACATGCCCATCCCGACGCCGCCGTCGGGCCCGAACTTCACGACCTCGAACTCCATCGGCGCGCTGCCGTCAGCCGGCGTGTAGGTCATCGTCAGCGTGCCGGCGCCAGGTGCCTTGAAGTCTGTGGCCTTGTACTGGTCACCGTGTGCGTGACGGCCGACGACGATCGGCTTGGTCCATCCCGGCACCAGGCGCGGGATGTTCTTCATGATGATCGGCTCGCGGAAGATCACGCCGCCGAGGATGTTGCGGATGGTGCCGTTGGGGCTCTTCCACATCTTCCTGAGCCCGAACTCCTTCACGCGGGCCTCGTCAGGCGTGATGGTGGCACACTTCACCGCCACGCCGTGCTTCTTCGCCGCCTCGGCCGAGTCGATGGTGACCTGGTCACCGGTGGCATCGCGGTGCTCGATCCCGAGGTCGTAGTACTCGAGCTGCACGTCGAGGTACGGGAGGATCAGCTTGTCCTTGATGAACTGCCAGATGATGCGGGTCATCTCGTCGCCGTCCATCTCGACGACCGGGTTCAACACCTTGATCTTGGCCATGACGCATTCCTGAGCGTGGGTCGGTCACACCGCAGGGCTGCGGTGGCGGATGTGCTGGCGGGGATTCTAGTGGATCGAGCGAGGCGGCGACAACGGCCGGGCCCGGCAGCCGCAGGCGACAGCCAGGTCACGGTCCGCGCGGCGCCCGGTCACGAGCATGCGACAACTCGGCGATGCAGGCAGTTCGTGACGGTCGGCGTGATCGACGGCGGATATGGTGCGGCGTTCATGCGGGGCACGCCCACCTCGCAGCTTTTCCCATCCGCCAGCCCGCCACGCCCGATGAAGCCACTCGCTGCACTCCTCACCGCCACGCTCGTCGCCACCGCGACGCCGGCACCGGCGCAGACCGTCAGCAATGCGCAGTTCGTGAACGGCATCGCCGTCGCCGCCACCACGCTCGACAACTCCGCCGGATCGGCGTTCGACCGGCGCGTGGGGATGTTCTCGGGCCTGTTCTACGACCCGATGCGCGGCGAGTGGTGGGGCGTCTCCGATCGCGGCCCGGGCGGCGGCACCCTGCCGTACGAGACGCGCGTCCAGCGATTCACGCTCGATGTGGACCTCGCAACGGGGCGCATCAGCAACTTCCAGGTGCAGGCCACTGTGAAGTTCACCAGCCGAGGCGCCGCACTGAGCGGGCTCGCCCCGAACCCCGTCGCCACCCTCGGCAGCGCCTTCGACCCCGAGGGCATCGTCATCAACCCGCTGAACGGCAACATCCTCGTCTCCGACGAGTACGGGCCGTCGGTGGTCGAGTTCAACCGCGCCGGTGAGGAAGTACGCCGCTTCACCGTGCCGGCGAACCTCGTCCCACGCAACGCCGTCACCGGCGCGCCGAACTTCGCCAGTGATGCCGGGAACACCGCCGGCAAGGCGAACAACCGCGGCTTCGAGGGGCTGGCGATCACGCCCGACGGGAAGTACGCGTACGCCACCCTGCAGAGTGCGATGCTGGACGAGGGCGCCGGCAGCGGCTTCTACACGCGCATCGTGAAGTATGACATGGCCACCGGGGAGGCCGTGGGTCAGTACCTGTACAAGTTCGAGCGGACCGGCCAGGGGCGCGGAGTGTCCGAACTCGTGGCGCTCGGCAACGACCGCTTCCTGATCATCGAGCGCAACAACCGCGGCATCGGCATCGGCGCCGCGCTCACGCCGGCCGACAAGAGCGTCTTCCAGATCGACCTGGCCGGTGCGACCGACGTGTCGGCCATCGCGATCACCAACGGCGTGCTCCCCGCCGGCGTGGTGCCGGTCGCGAAGAGCGCGCAGATCATCGACCTCGACGCCGACCGGCTGGCCGCTCTCGGCAACCTGTCGCCCGAGAAATGGGAGGGCCTCGCCATCGGCCCACGGCTGGCCGACGGCCGATACCTCGTGCTCGCCGGCAGCGACAACGACTACAGCGTCACGCAGAACGGTGCCGGCACGCAGTTCGACGTCTGGCTGAACTTCCTCGACGCCGACCCGTACGCGACGTCGATCCAGTGCCCGCTCGGCCTCGTCACCGGCTGTGTGCGCACGACGGATGGCTCGGCCGTCGACCTGACCGCCAGCTACGCCATGCTGCCCGGCGTGCTGCACGCCTACGCCGCCGACATCCCGGGCCTGGTCTCGGTGGTGCCGGAGCCGGCGACCGGGATGCTGCTCGTCGTCGGCCTCGGTGTGCTCGCCCTGATCCTGCCGCGCACGCCGCGCCGCGGGGCCTGACGACCAGCCCCACCCGGGCGCGGAACGGCGTTGCGTGCGCCAGAGCTTCCTCCTCGGCGCCGGTGCGTGGTGCTGCTGACGTTGGAGGAGAAGCCGCTGCGGCCCTACTTGCCCGGATGGTATGTCCGCTCGGTGTGCCCGGTGAGTTGCGACCGGTAGAAGTAGACGTCGCGGAGGTCGCCCGCCGCGTAGCGGGCGGCCTGGTCGTTGAAGTGCTTCGCCTCCGGTCGGCTGTCCAGCCCACCGGCGGTGACGGCCTTCGCCCGCACGCTGTCGCCGAACTCCACGATCGCAACGAAGCTGTTGCCGCTGGTGCCGTACCAGCGCCTGGTGCCGGGGTACGGCCGCGCGCCGAACGACGCGAGTGAACCCCAGCGTGACGACGTGAACGGCACCGGGATGCTCGCGCCCTCATCGGAGAACGGCTGCACGATGTCGCCCGTCAGGCGCTGGAAGCGGTTGATGTCGCCCCAGGGCGTCTGCCAGGTGCCGAAGGCCGCGCTGAGCGAGTCGGTGGCCGCCGCGAGGCTGGCCAGCTTGACGGCCGGCGTGGTCTTCCCCGTCATGTAGTCGTACACCGACATGTCCTCGCTCTCGGCGTCGGCGCGCGAGTGGCGCCAGAGCTCCTCGCCCCAGTACACCGCCAGCGAGGTCGGCACCGAGGCCGCCGCCCAGCGATGGTCCCAGCCGCGCAGCGCCGTGACCGGGCCCGCCAGCTTCGCCTTGAGCGGGTCGGCCGGCGGCAAAGCGTCATACGCCGTGACCAGCAGCGGCACCAGGTCGGCGAACGCCGGCAGGTAGCTGTCGTACGCCGCGTCGCGCAGCGACGCGATGGTGAAGTCGGACTTCCCGGACAGCACCCGCATGGCGTGGATGCCGCGCGGGTTCTCGAACCCTTCCTCCATGTAGCGCGGGAACGCCGACCGCTTCGGGCTCGCCGTCCCCGACACCGAGTACGGCCAGTTGTTCGTATTCTGGATCCAGCCGGTGGACGGGTTCAGCACGTTCGGGCTCTCGTCCAGTGAGTGCACCCCGCGATAGCTCGTGGCGCTGTCGCTGCCATCCACCGGCGCGTGCCAGTCGAACGCCAGGCTCCGGCGCGGCACGTGGTTGGCGTGGAAGTACGCGATGTTCCCATCGGCGTCGGCGTAGACGGTGTTGTTCGAGGAGTTGGTGTGGAGCTCCATCGATGCGCGGAACTCCGCATAGCTGCGCGCCTTGGTGCGCGTCCAGCTCTGCGTCAGGGCCTTCACCGGCTCCTGCATCAGGGCCACGCTCACCCACTTGCCGTCCGCCTGCCGCACCACCGGGCCATGGTGCGTGGAGTACACCGTGAACGTCCGCGGCGTGCCCCCCTTGATGGCGACGGTCACCTGCCTGGACACCACCGGCCGGTCGCTCCCCGCAAACCGGTACACATACCCGCTGTCGCGCTTCGTCACGGTCTCCGCGTACTCGTCGATCACGTCGGCGCCGCTGGAGGTGTGCATCCAGCCGGTCCGGTCGTTGAACCCCTGGTAGATGAAGAACTGTCCCCACGTGGATGCCCCGTAGGCATTCAGGCCTTCCTCGCTCACCATCTGCGACTCCTCGCGGAAGAAGAACGAGGTGTGCGGGTTGATCAGCAGGAGGGCCCGCTTCGCGGCGGTGTTCTTCGGCGCGATCGCGATGCCGTTGGACCCCGTCGGCTCGTGCGCGGGCGCGAAGCGCTCGGCGGAGGGCCGCGGTGCCACGTCCGTCGCCGCCACCGCGGTCCCGCCGCCGTAGAACGCCTCGAGCTGCTTCAGCGAGACGTCCTCGATGTCACCGCCAATGCTCCCCTCGCTGAAGGTGAGCGCCATCCAGGGCTCGAAGTGCGTGAGCACCTTCGGGGCCGTGCCCGGATGGGTGTGCAGGTAGAAGTTCAGCCCGTCGGCCCAGGCCGTGCAGAGGACCTGCAGCCACGCCGGACTGGCGGCGAACTGTCTCCGGATCTCCACCGGGTCGATGAAGAGCTTCATCCGCAGGTCGCGCCAGGTGGCCGATGGCCCCTCCGCCTCCGCCCGGCGGCCCATGGCGTCGAGGTAGTTCATCTCGATGCGGTTGAAGTCGTCCTCGGCCTGCGCGTAGATCATGCCGAAGACGGCGTCGGCGTCGGACTTGCCATAGATGTGCGGGATGCCCCAGTCGTCGCGGATGATGGTGACGCGCGCCGCCTGCTCCTCCCACTTCGCGACGTCGGCCGGTGCCGCCGCGCTCGCGGCCGCCTCCTGGCCACCGTCCCGCGTGGTGCCACCCGAACAGCCGGTCAGGACGAGCACTGCCACCAGACACGCGGACTTTCGCATTCGGACCTCGAAGGGGGCGGGAGAATCGGACGACGGGGGATGCTCGCTTCCGGTCCACGCTTCTGCAACGGGCATGGCCGCCGGGAGGCTGATCGAGCGCCACCCTTTCGCCGGCGAGGTCGCCCGGGCACGTTTTTCTGGCGCGGCTCCCGCGTCGCGTCACCTCACGCCTTCCCCGCCCCGACATGCCCTGCCACCAGCACCCTGCCTGCCAGCGCCGCGCCCGGCGCCTGGCGCGCCGCGTCTCGCTCCTTGGCGCCGCCATCGTTGCCGCGCTCTCCACGACGCCGGCAGCGGGGGCACAGATCCCGCAGGCCGAGTACAACGCGCGCCGGGACTCGCTGGCCGCGAAGCTCGGTGATGGGCTGCTGGTGGCGTTCGGCGGGCGGACCCCGGTGGCGGACTTCGGGCCGTTCTTCCAGCTCCCCGACTTCCGCTACCTCACGAACTACAACGAGCCCGACGCCGTGCTGGTGATGGCGGTGCGCGGCGGCAAGGCGCACGCGACGCTGTTCATCACGCCGGCCGGCGCGCGGCAGGCGTTCTACTACGGCAAGCGCCCCGACTCCCTGACGGTCGAGCAGACGCTTGGCATGCGCGCGCGCAGTGCCGGCGTGGTCGAGCAGGTGATCGACTCGCTGGCACGGACGGCGAAGACGGTGTTCACGCTGGCCGACTTCGCGGCCTCGGACTTCGCTGTGCAGGACTCGCTCACCCGCGGCCAGCAGTGGGAGCGCCGGTTCGCCGCCGCGCACCCGTCGATCACGATGCGGGATGCGCACCCGTACGTGTACCAGATCCGGGCGAAGAAGAGTGACGCCGAGCTGGCGCTGATCCGGAAGGCCGCCGAGATCAGCTCCGAGGGGCACCGTGCCGCGATGCGGCTGGAACAGCCGACCCGGGAATACGAGCTGCAGGCCGCCATCGAGTACGAGTTCATGCGGCGTGGCGGCGCGCGCCCGTCGTACGGCTCGATCGTGGGCGGCGGGATCCGCGGGACGCAGCTGCACTACATGCGCAACCGTGGCGAGATCAAGCCGGGTGACCTGGTGGTGATCGACGCCGCCACCGAATACGAGGGGTACGCCGCCGACGTGACACGGTCCATTCCCGTCAGCGGCACATTCACGGCCGACCAGCGCGAGATGTACCAGCTCGTGCTGGATGCGCAGCTGGCCGCGGAACGGAACTCCAAGGTCGGCATGTCGTCGATCGCGGCGCAGGACTCATCGGAGGACGTGCGTGCGCGAGGCCTGGCGCGGCTCGGGCTGATCGAGGGCGTGGATGCCCAGCTCGACATGCCCTGGCGCACCGACTGCACCAACGCCCCGCGCTCGTGCCGCCAGTCGATGTTCTGGATGATCCACGGCATCAGCCACGGCATCGGGCTCGCGGTGCACGACCCGGCGCAGTTCTACAGCGGCGACCGCACGTTCAAGGTCGGCGACAGCTTCACGATCGAGCCCGGCATCTACATCAGCACGGCGATGCTCGACGCGCTGCCGGACACGCCGCGGAACCGGGCCTTCATCGCGAAGGTCAAGCCGGCGGTGCTCCGCTTCCAGAACACCGGCGTGCGGATCGAGGACGACTACATCGTGACGCCCACCGGCACCGAGCGGATCTCGAACGCGCCGCGCGAGATCGCGGAGATCGAGGCGCTGATGCGCAACCGCCCGCGCCCCGTGCCCTGACCCGTCGGCGCGCGGGCGTCAGCGCGTGGCGACGATGATCGCGTTGCGCCCACCGCTGGTGGCGTGCGAGCGCACCCGGTGCACCGACACCTGCAGGCCGGCGCGCTCGAGTGCCCTCGCGAACGACGGCTCGGTGTCCACCGACCACCAGGCGACCACGCCACCGGGCTTGAGTGCGCCGAGCGTGGCCCGGATGCCGGCATCGCGGTAGAGCGCCGCGTTGCCGCCGGTGGTGAACGACTCGGCGCCATTGTCCACGTCCAGCATGATGGCGTCGAAGCCCTGCGGGTGGTCCCGCAACACCTGCGCCACGTCCTGCGGCACCACCGTCACCCGCGGGTCGGCCAGGGAATCGGCCGCCAGCGGCCACTCGGGGTTCCGGTTCCACGCGATGACGGCCGGTACCAGCTCGGCCACCGTGACACGCGCGTGCGACGGCAGCACGGCCAGCGCAGCCCGCAGGGTGCAGCCGAAGCCCAGGCCGCCGACCAGCACCGAGACCTGCGTCTGGTCGCGCACGGGCGTGCAGGCCAGCACCGCCAGTTCCTGCTCGGAGTGCACCCGCCGCGTGGACATCAACTCCACGCCATCCACCCGGATGAAGTAGGCGCCGTCGTGCCGGTGCAGCGTGAGCTGCGACCCGTCTGGCGCGGCGGCGCGGGCGAGTGTCTCGGTCGGCTTCACTTCAACTGGTCGAGGTGCGACAGCAGCTGGGCGAAGAAGGTGACCGCGGTCGCGTAGCCCTTCACCGACATCCGCTCGTTCACTCCGTGCACCCGGGCGATGTCACCCTGTGCCAGCGGCACGGCGAGGAACCGGTAGACGTTCTGCGAGTGGTCACCCCAGTACTTCGCATCGGTGCCGCCGGTGACGAGGTACGGCAGCACCGCCACCGACTTGCCTGGGACCATGCCGCGCACGGTGCTCGCGATCAGTCGGAAGGCGGGCGAGTTGACGTCTGACACCGGCGACGGATCGGTGCGCGCGCTGTCGGTCGGAACGACGGTGACCATGCTGTCCGCGATGACCTGCTTCACGCGCGCGATCACCGTCTCCTGCGTCTCGCCCGGCTTGATGCGGAAGTTCACGATCGCTGTCGCCTCGGGCGGCAGCACGTTGTCCTTCACGCCGGCGATCAGCATCGTGGGCGACGTCGTGGTGTGGAGCATCGCGGCCGATGTCGGCGCACTGGCGAGCGCGCCACTCACCAGCGGCGCGGTCAGCCAGAGATTGGCCAGCACCAACTTGCGCGAGAACGGCACGTACGGCGTCATGGCCTCGAGCATGCCGCGCGTCGGCCCGTCGAGGGAACTCGGGAACTGGTTCGCCTCGAGCGCGGCGATCGCGCGACTGAGTGCGCCGACCGCCGTGCGCGCCGTCGGCATGGACGAGTGCCCACCCTCCGCCTTCGCGCTGATGCGCAGCGACATGTACCCCTTCTCGGCAATGCCGATCACCGCGGCCGTGCCGTCGAAGCCAGGCAACCCGCCGTCGGTCAGCACGCCCCCCTCGTCGATCACCATCGCCGGCTTCACGCCCCGCCGCACCAGCGAATCGACGATGGCCCGTGCACCGAAGCGCCCGCCAACCTCCTCGTCGTGACCGAAGGTGAGGTACACCGTGCGCGCAGGCTTCACACCGGCGCCGAGCATGTGCTCCACCGCCTCGAGCACCGCCAGCACGGTCACCTTGTCGTCCATCGTGCCGCGGCCCCACACGTAGCCGTCCGCCACGTCCCCGCTGAACGGGCCGTGCGTCCATTCCTTCAGGTTCGCCTCCGGCACCGGGACCACATCCATGTGCCCCATCAGCACCACCGGCGCGAGCGTGGGGTCGGTGCCTGGCCAGGTGTAGAGCAGGCTGAGGCCGGCCACTTTCTCCAGCGCGAGACTGGCGTGTACCCGCGGGAACGACGTCGCGAGGAAGTCGTGGAAGGCGAGGAAGGCCGCCGTGTCGATCGGGCCACCCGATGTCATGGAGACCGTGGCGAACTTCACTGCGCCCGACAACCGCGCCGCAGCCACGGCCTCGTCGATCGTCACCACCTCGCCGGCGAGTGCCGGCGCGGCCGGCGCCGGCACCATCGCCGCCCGCGTCGCCATCACGCCGAACAGCGCCACGATCACGCCCAGCACCGCCAGCAACACGCGCTTCATGACAGTCTCCCGACGATGTCGTTGATGGATGCCGACAGGTCCTCGACCAGCGCGTCGATCTGGCCGGCATGCGTGCGGAAGCTCAGCACACACACCCGCCCAAGGTAGCGGTCGCCCACCTGGGCGCCGCTCAGCATCACGCGGCCGCGGCGCGAGGTCTCGTCCATGGCCGCCTTCGTGGCGGCGTTCTCCTGCGCCAGCGTGGCGCCGGGCCAGGTCAGGTGGAACGGGAAGAGCGACAGCTCGGGCGGCGCATCCAGCACCACGTGCGGCAGCGCGGCCACCCGCGACGCGGCATCGACGGCCAGCGCGCGCTTCTCGGCGATGGCGGCGCGGAACGCATCGGCGCCGTGGAGCTTCATCACCAGCCACATGCGGAGCCCGGGAAACCCGCGGGACAGGTCGGGGCCGTGCTGGCTCGGATCGTAGAACTCGCCCGCATCGGGCATCTCGGGCAGGTAGCCGGCCGTGGCCGCGTGCGCGGCGCGCAGGCGGCGCCCGTCACGCACCAGCAGCGCGCCCGTGCCGTACGGCATGAACATCCCCTTGTGCGGGTCGAGCGTGAGCGAGTCGGCGCGCTCGATGCCCTGCAGCACCTGGCGCGTCTCGTCACAGAGCTGGAAGAACGCGCCATAGGCGCCGTCCACGTGGTGCCACAGCCCTTCCGCCGCGCAGAGATCCGCGATGTCATCCAGCGGATCGACGGCGCCGGTGTTGGTGGTGCCGGCATTCGACACCACCATGAACGGCTGCAGGCCGAGGCGGCGATCCGCGGCGATCCGGTCGCGCAGCGCGTCGATCGACAGGCGGAAGTGCGCGTCGGTGGGCACCGAGCGCACTCTGTCCGGCATGATGCCGGCCAGCTTGGCCGACTTGTTCACGCAGTGATGCACCTGGTCCGAGGCGTACAGCACACCGGGCCGAAGCTCGGCGCCGAGGTACTGCTCGCGGGCGCAGAGCACGGCGTTGAATGTGGCCATCGATCCGCCGGTCGTGAACACGCCGCTGGCGCCGGCCGGAAAGGCCATCCACTCGCGCAACCACTCCAGCGCGTTGGCCTCGAGCTGCACCAGCGCTGGAGCGGCCTGCCAGATCCCGGTGTAGCGATTGGTGGTGTCGGCGATGAAGTCGGCCAGCGCCGCCGGAAACAGGCCACCCCCGGGGATGTACGCGAGGTAGCCCGCCGACGGCGTGGTGAACGACTGCGGGATGTAGGTGGTGAACAATGCCTCCATGAGCTCGTCGAGCGGCGTGCCCTCGGCGGGCGCCGGCTCGCGCATGCTGCGGCAGAGCGCCTCAGCGTCGTGCACACCGTAGAGCGGCTGCTGCGGCAGCGATTCGAGGTGCTGCACGCACCGCGCGACGACCGAGTCGGCCATCGCGCGCATTTCGTGCGCGGAGAGTTCGAGGTTCGTGATGGGGCGGCTCCCGGCAGGGGTCAGCGGTCGCGCGTGCGGGCGACCCTGCGGGAATATCGCGGATGGCGAGCGGGACGACAGGCGGGGTGGCGCTGGATCGATGACACGGCAGCAATCCGCGCCGGGTAAACCAGGGTTGCGCCCCGTGAAACGACTCAGAGTCAGGACCCTCCGTGAAACGACTCTGAGTCGGGGCCCGCGAAAGGGGACAGAGTCAGCTCACGGGAACGGCCGCGGACGCGGCTCGGGCCACGGCCAGGGATCGACGCGCCCCCGCCCTGCCAGCCCACGCACCGCCGCCTCACGCACTTCCGGGTCGCTGGACTCGAGCAACGCCGTCAGCGCCCCTTCCGACCGCTCGCCACTCTTCAGCAGCGCGCGCAGCACCGCCTTCCGCACCTCGGGGTCCGTCTCCCGCTTGAACGCGGCGCGCAGTGCCGGCAGCGCGGCGGCGTCAGACACCTCGGACAGTGCCCACGCCGCCTTGGTGCGCACGTCGTCGTCGGAATCCGCCAGCGCCGTGATCAGGCCTTCCGGCGCCCTCCGCACCTCGCTGTTGCCGATGGCCCACGCTGCGGTGGCGCGCACTCGGCGGTCGGCATCACGAGCGGCAGCCTCACCCAGCACCACGGCTGCCGAGCCATCCTCGATGTTGCCGAGCGCCCAGGCGGCGGTCTCCCGCACCCGCGGCGAGGCATCGCGCTGCACCGCCTGCTGCAGTTCGCGCGACGCGCCATCATGCTCGATGTTGCCGAGTGCCCAGGCGCACATCTCGCGCACGCTCGCGTCGCCGTCTCGTCCCAGCACGTCGGCCAGGTCGCGCACTGCCGACTCGGCCTCGAGGTTGCCCAGCGCCCACGCGGCCGCGCGGCGAACCGACGCCGTGCGATCGTCACGGAGCACGCGCAGCAGTGCCGGCACGGCGCTGGCCGAGTCCAGCTGGCCGACGGCGCCGATGACACTTTCACGCACCGTGGAATCGGCATCGGCCACCGCCCCGAGCAGCCCGCGCAGCGACGTCCCATCCTGGATGCGTCCCAGCGCCCAGGCGGCGTTCGCCCGCACCGTTGCGGCGGCGTCGCGTAGTGCCTTCACCAGCACCGTCGTGGCCATGTCCTTCGGCTCGATCAAGCCCAGCCCATTCGCCGCCGCCGCACGCACCGCACTGTCCGCGCTGGCGAGATGTGCCATGAGCCCGCGCGCTCCCGCCTCGCCGCCGGCACTGCCCAGCACGCGCACCGAGAGTTCGCGGACGCAGGCATCGCTGCTGGTCACGTTCTCGAGCAGCAACTGCACGTCGGCCGCCGGCAACGCGGCGCTGCGCTCGGCTTCCACGCGGATGTGCGGCAGCGTGGAGTGTGGCGCGCGCACGCTGCCGCCGTACCAGCCGCGACGCTCGACGCCATCCGCGGCCAGCGAGCAGACGATGGGCGACGCACCGTGCGCCGCATCCAACAGGGCGCGCAGGTCGGTGGGCGACGCGGCCACGCCGGGTGCCGCGAAGGCGTCCTCCACCGCGACGTCGGTGGAGCAGGAGCTGAACGCCGCGGCGATCAGGAGGGATGAGAGGCGCATGGCACGGTTCTCCGGTACGGGGAAGGGACGACGGATTGTGTTGATTTTTCAGCACACGAGGGCCGGAAAACGGCGCGGGTACGCGCCGGAGTCCTCGTGCGAGTGGTGCTGGTGGTGCTGGTGGTGCTGGTGGTGCTGGTGGTGCCGGTCGTGCTGGTGGTGCGGGTGGTGCGGGTCGTGCGGGTCGTGCGGGTCGTGCGGGTGATGCGGGTGTTACTGGTATTGCAGATAATCCGGGCATTGCCGTCTGCAGCCCGGGCAGGCGCGCGGCATTGCGTTACTACGGATACGGGCGCGGCCGGGGACGCGGCTGCGGCCAGGGATCGGCACCGCGGCCGGCCAGCGAACGGATGGCGATGGCACGGAGCTCCGCGTCCCCGCCGTCGATGATGCGCTGCAGCGCGGGCACCGCCGGGTCACCCATCACGCTCAACGCGCGCACCATGGCGACCTTCACGTCACGGTCGGTCTCCCGGACCAGCGCCGACTCCAGCGCGCCGGCGGCCGCACCGTCCTCGATCTGGTGGAGTGCCCACGCCGCCGTGGCGCGCACCGCGGGATCACGATCGGTGAGTGCGTCCTTCACCGCGGCCGGCGCACGTCGGGGACTCGCGTTGCCCAGGCCCCACAGCGCCGTCTCGCGGACGATGGCATCGGCGTCGCCCGCCGCCATCGCGAGCGCTTCCACGGTGCCCTGCGAGTCGCCATCGGCGCCCTCGCTCAGCGCCCACGCCGCCGTCTCGCGCACCGATCGGTCGCGATCCGTTCGCAGCACTGCGGCCAGCGCCGGCGCCACCCGGTCGCGATCGCCGGCGTACGCCAGCGACCACGCCGCCATCTCGCGGACCCGCGCACTCGCGTCTGACCGCACGGCGAACACCAGCGCGTCGATGGCCCGGTCGTCCCCGTCGAACTCGTGCAGCCCCCACGCCGCGATCCGCCGCAGCGACGGCGCCGTGTCCGTGCGGAGCACCCGAGCCAGCGACGCCGCCCGCCCGGAGCTGTCCGCAGGCACCGCGCCCCTCGCTGGCGCCTCCGCGTCCCCATCCTCGCCCGAATCCGGTGACAGTGCACCGATTCCCGCCGCGGAATGCGGTGACAGTGCACCCGGTGCCCTGAATCCCGCGACCTGCGCCGTGTCAGCCGAGCGCCGCAGCGAATCCACCAGCCGGTCACGCACGGAGTCCGCCAGCGCCGGCGTGAGCGCCGTGAACGTGCGTCCGCCAGGCGCCGGAACCTGCACCCTCGGCACCATTGCCCCGGTGATGATCGCGAACAGCATCACCCCTCCTGCCAGCGTGCTGGCCTGCACGCGTGTGGGCGCCGTGCGCGACAGCGTCGGGTCGAGGATCGCCAGCATGCGTCCCTCGAACTCCGAACGCGTCGCCATCGCCATCGCCACGTTCGGCGTGCCATGGTTCCGCACCGATGTCACGATCTCGAGCAGGTGCTCGGCGTAGTCGCTCGCCCGCGTGCCGCAGGCCAGGGCGAGGTCATCGCAGGCACGCTCACTCTCGGCCCGCAACCGGCGCGCCGCCGTCCAGGCCAGCGGGTGGAACCAGTAGAGCGCGCTCACCACGCGGCCCAGCGTGTGCGCGACGATGTCATGCCGGCGCACATGTGCCAGCTCGTGCAGCAGCACGGCGGTGCGACGATCCGGTGTCCAGTCCGCACTCTCGCGCGGCAACACGATCACCGGTGTGCGCAGTCCGCACGCGAACGGCATGGTGACGTCGGCGCGCACCAGGCGCGGCAGCCTCTCGAGGCCGAGGCGGTCAGCGATCTCCATGGCACTGCCCTGCCACGCCTCGTCCCCGACATCCGTCGCGTGCGACAGGATGCGCCGCACCGACCACTGCCCGTGGAGCAGCCACGCCAGCAGTGCGACGGCGACGCCAGCCCACGCCAGCAGCAGCACCTGCACCAGCGACGGCGCCGGCCATGGCGAGGTCGTGCCAATCGGCGCGTTCATCGTGCGGGGCGGCACCGGCGCCCTCACCAGCGCGTCATCAACCACCGCGTCCGCGCGCGAGGTGGCCAGCGGTTCACCCGTGTGTGCTGCCGGAGCTGCCGCGACCGCAGGCGTGCCCCACGCCGACGGCAGCACCGCCAGCCGCACCGGGCTGAACGCCGCCAGCACCGGAATCGCGAGCAGCGCCAGCAACGACGCCAGCCACACCAGGTGCCGGGCCGTGGCCGAGGTGCGCGCCATGAGGGTGGTGAGCGCGAAGCCGACCAGCAGCACCGCGGTGGCCTTGCCGATCATCAGGAGTGCCGGCGTCAGCGCGACGAATGATTCGATACGCATGTCCGATTACCTCCCGCTCTTGCGCGCGCCGGCGATCTTCGCGCGGAGAGCATCGATCTCGCGCTCGGACACGGAGGTGTCCGACATCCGCAGCAGCGCAGCGACGGCCTGCTCGGTGGAGCCGGCGAAGTAGGTCCGCACCACGTGATCGAGCATCTCGGCCTGCGCCTGCTCGGTGGGGGCGGCCGGGAAGTACACGTACCGCGGCCCGTCCTCGCGGAACTCGATCAGCGCCTTCTCGCCCAGGATGCGGAGAATGGAGCGGACGGCCGAGTAGGTCGGCGGGTCGGGGAGGTCGGCCATGATCTCGGCCACCGTGGACTCGCCGCGGCGGTGGAGGATGTCCATGACCTGCCGTTCCCGCCGCGTGAGGTCCTCGGTGGGGCTGGGCTGCTTCTTCGGGGCGGGCTTCGGCGTCATGGGCGGTCCTCGGAACGGGTCTGCTGATTTTTCAACTGTGCTGATTCTTCAGCATTACGCCACAGAAGTCAAGAGGTTTCGGCGCGGGGCATTCGCGGGAGCCAGATCTCGAGCGAGGCCGGCCCCTACGGCCGCCGGGAGGAGCGGCACTCCCCCGCCCGGCGTTCCGCCACCCGCGGGCGTTCGGTCAGGTACCGCACCCGGTCGGACGCGGACAGGCACACCGGAGACCGGCGCAGCGGCCCGAGCGCCACCTCCGGGTCGGTCGGGTACAGCTCCGCCGTCTGGCCGGCGGTCGTGGTCAGCACCCACCGCCCGTCCGGGCTCGGCAGCGCCTGCGTCACCAGCGTGCCGTCCCCCGGGAGCGCCACCGACCCGCCGCTGCCATCGGCGTTCCACAACCGCGCCTCGCCCTGATTGAATCCAAGGGTCACGATGCGGCGGCCATCGGCAGTGAAATGCGCGCTCCGTACCTCGATGCCACGCGGGCGCAGCCGCACCAGCGACGTTGCCGACGCCGCATCCCACGCCATCACCGAGCCGTCTTCCGACACCGTGAGCAGGCGCGCATCGTCGGCCGAGTACTCGAGGCGCGTGATCGGTTCGCGCTGGCCGAGCAGCACCCGACCGGTGTCGGCCTTCGTGAGCGACACGAGGCGCGCACTGCCGTCCAAGTGCCCGATGGCGAGCATCGTGCCGGCGCGATTGAACGCCAGCGCGGTGGGCGTGCCGCGGCTGGCGATTCGCACCGGTGCCCCGCCGGTCACGAACGAGGCGAGCTCGATGCCCCCGCCAACGGCGCAGACGGCAACCCGTTCACCGTCGTCCGAGAGCGCGGCGCAGCGCCGCTCGCGATCACTGGCCTGCCGCACCACGCGCGCACGCGCCGGTGACGTGGCGTCCCACACGTGGACCTCCGCGGAGTCACGCAACCACAGCCCGCGCCGCGCACGGGGCGCGAAGTCGGCGGCCACCACACGCCGCGCCGCCGCCGCGCGACTCGTGCGCCGCGTCCCGCCAGCCAGCCGCGACGTCACGGGCTCGGCATCGCAGCGCAGCGCGTCGATCTCTGTGTCGCCGGGCGCAAACGCCAGCGCGCACAGGTCGGCGTTGGCACTGTCCACGACGCGTCGCACGCGTGCCGTGTCGTCCAGCCGCACCACCGAGATCTCGCCGCGCCGCGTGCCGAGCGCGAGCTGCCGGCCATCCCGCGAGAATCCCGCGGCGCCGACGTCATCCAGGGTGTCACCCACGGCCGATGCCGCGACGTACAGTCGTGGCACCGGCAGCTCCCACAGGCGCACGCTGCCATCCTCCGACGCCGTCAGTACGCGGTCACTGCGCGGCATGAACAGCTCCGAGACCAACGCATTGGTGTGTCCCGCCAGCGGCACCAGCGCATCGCCCTCCCGCCCGCTCCAGACACGCGCCTGGAAGGTGGTGCCGCTGGTGAGGATCAGGCGCTGGCCGTCCCGCGCGAACGCCGCTGACTGCACAGGGTCGCTGGTGCCGCGCAACCGCGACTGCGTCTCGCCGCTGGCCACGTCCATGATGCGCACCTCCTCGTCCGCCGATGCCGAGGCGAGCTGCGTGCCGTCGCTGCTCAGCGAGAGCGAGAAGACCGCATCGCCGTGCGGCGTGAACGTGCGAAGCAGCCGGCCGCGCACGGCATCGTGGACCTGCATCCTTCCCCTGGCCGTGCCCAGCGCCACCGTGCCGCCAGTGCGGCTGACATCCAGCGCGACGATCGCGTCCCCCGCCACACGCACCGTGCGAGCCGGCGCGGCACCGCCGCTGGACGGCCACCACTCCACCGCCCGGTCGCCGTTGATCACCACGACCTGGCGGTCGCCATCCACCCATCGCGCCAGGTCCACGACCTCGGACGCCGTGCCGATCACGCTCGGTGGCACGCTCCCGTCCACGGCGAACACCCGCGCGTTCGTGCTGTCGTATGTCACCAGCAGTCGTCGTCCGTCGGCGCTGAACTCCAGTCGCTGTACCCCCCGCGTGCCACCAATCAGCGCCACCGGTGCGCCGCGCGGCTGCAGGGGCCAGACCGTCACGCGACCATTCGCCTCACCCACCGCGACCTGCCGCGCATCGGGGCTGAACTGCAGCACCTGCACCGTGTCCGCCGCCCGCGGCAGTGAGAGCGGCGCGCCGCCACCGCTCAGCGGCCACACCCGCACCACGCCATCCTTGGCCGCGGTGGCGAGGGACTGCCCATCCGCACTCACCACCGCATCGGCGATCCCAGCCTCGTTCTCGAACGTCGCCACGACACGCGGCACACGACGCAGCTCCAGCGCTGCGCCCAGTATCGCCAGCCGCGTGGCATCGTCGGCACTGCGCACCATGCTGCTGTCGATGCTGCCAAGCAGCTGCGTCGCCACCAGCGGATCCTCGTTGACCAGCGCCGTCGCCGAGCGCACGATCGACGCGATGCGCACCTGCTCGGCGCGCGCACTGGCCCGCCGTCCGCCGATGACCGCGACGACTCCGGCCACCACGATCGCAAGCACTGCGGCCGCCGCTCCGGCCAGTGCAACGCGCCGGCCGCGCACGCTGCGTTGCGCGAAGGCCAGCTCGGTGACGTTCAGCCACGGCGCACGACGACGCACCAGCGGCGCCAGCTGCGCACTCCGCGACGCGTCGCTCCACAGCAGTCCACGCTTGCCTGCCCCCTCGGCACGCTGCCAGTCCTGCGCGGCGCGACTCAGCCGCTGCTGCTGCGACAGCGGAAAGATCGCGTCGTTCTCCCGCCGCACCCACTCGGCCAGCCGCCCCCAGCCGCGCACCAGCGCGTCATGCGCCGGCTCGACGAAGCGTTCGCCATCGGGCTCGCGGCCCTGCACCAGCAGGCGCGCCTCGACCAGGCGCTGCACGATGGCGCTCGCCCGCTGCTGCTCGGCGGTATCGGCGAAGGCCAGCTCGGCGTCGCTGGCCCGCCGACGCGCGATGCCCGTTCCCTCCGCGGTGACCAGTCGCAGCAGCACGCGACGCAGCGTGCCTCGCGCCGTCTCGTCCAGCGAATCGTGCTCGGCCTCGGCGCGTGATCGCAGCGCGCCAACCACACCGCCCACCGCGTCGAAATCCGCGCGCGTGATGGCGCGGTCGCTGCTCTTGCGCTGCACGTAGCGGATGTACATCTCACTGAGCGCGAACGAAAGCAGCGGCAGCGGGCCCGGCGTCGCGACCACCTCGTCCAGCAGCGTCTCCACGAGGCTCGACGGGTCGAAGTACAGCACGCGCGCCTCGGCCGGCTTCTCGATCACGTCGCGCAGGCTGCTGCGCGACATGAGCGGCACGACGTAGCGTCCCTGCTGCCAGTGCTCACCGAGGCCGGCGCGATCGAAGTTCGGCTCGAAGTCGGTGCGCAGCGTGATCACCACGCGCAGCTGACCGGGATGCGCCGCGATGAGGCGCGCGAGCAGGGCGATGATCCGTTCGCGTTCGCCAGCCCGTCGCGCGAGGGTGATCAATTCCTCGAACTGGTCGATCACCAGCAAGAGGCGCGACGCCGGCTGCGCCTTGAAGCGTGCCGCGACCAGGGCAGTGATCGTCTCGGCTGTCGCCCCCTGCACCGACCGGCCCGGCGGCGCGAGCGCGGTCGCGAGGGCCGTGAGCGGCGCCGTGCCCGGGCGCACGATCGGCGCCACCTGCCATCCCGCCGCCGCCAGCGCCGGCACCACGCCTGCCTTCACCAGCGACGACTTGCCACTGCCCGACGCGCCGAGCACCACCGTCAGCGACTGCGCGGCGATTCGCTCAGTGAGCGACGCGATCTCCGCCCCGCGGCCGAAGAACAGCGGCGCATCGGCGGACTCGTACGACCCGAGCCCGCGCCAGGGGTTGCTCTCGAAGGTGAGTGGTGGCGCCGGCGGCAGTGCCAGGTCGCGTCCCGGCACGAAGAACACGAACTCGCCGCGATCATGCTTGCGCAGCGGCCACAGGCGCGGTGTCTGTTCGCGCCCCGCCGCGATCGCCGCCGACTGCAGCGCCTCGCCGACATAGAGGTACAACTCGGTGGCCGTGACGAGGCCGTCCCCGGTGCCGCGCGGCACCAGGTCACCGGCACCGTGCAGCGCATCGAACAGGGCCAGTGCAAACGGTGAGTGTGCACCATCACCCGGACGGCTGCCGAGGGCGCCGGACGAGAGCTGGTCGAGCGCCTTCTGGTCCTGCGACGCCGAGGTGATCACCTGCCACGCGGGGTCGCGCACGTACCGTTCGTACTTCTCCTGGTGCACCACGCCGGGCTCTTCGTCCACGTCGCGCACCCCCGACCAGCGAAAGGCGCCGGAGAAGCAGGAGTCGAGGATCACGAGCATGTGTCGGCACGGCAGCGCCAGCAGCGCGTCGTGCACCAGCGGCATGTCCAGGAAGGTGGCGTCGTCCGCGCGCGATGCATCGATGGGGAGCAGGTAGCCGTTCGGGCCCTCGTCTCCGTCGCGTGCCACGCCGTGTCCCGCGAAATAGAACAGCACCCGGTCGTCAGGGCCGAGGCGGGCGGGCAGCTCCTGCGTGAGCACGGCGGTGATCCGCGCCTGCGTTGCCTCCTCGTCGAGCAGGGAGACGATGTCGTAGCCGTGCTCGCTGGCGAGCACCTCGCCCAGCCGGCGGGCGTCGTTCACAGCCGTCCGCAGCGCCGGGATGCCGTTACGGTAGTGGTCGATTCCGATCACGACCGCAAGCGAATGCGCGAAGGGTGACGCAGTCGGCATCGGGTGGTGCGAGGAGCTGTTGGTGGCCATGCCTTGGCGAGCGACTCAACATTGCTCGCGGCCACGACAAGCGGAAGGCAGGCGCGCGGGAGTTGGCTTCCCCTCGCGGCGCCGCCGGCTGGCGGATACGCGCGTCCTTTGCGAGACTTCCGATTCCGCCGCGGGCTGCACCGGCATCGCTGCGCCAGGCGCGGCGCGGCGCGATCACCGTACTTCCGGGAGTGTCGCATGGCTCGCCGCTTGTTCTCGTCGTGGGTGGTTGGAGCGATGGTCGCCGGGGTCGGGTTCACACTGCAGGCGCCCGCCACCATGCCGGTCGAGGGTGGCGTGCACGCGCGTGCGATCACACGCACCGACCTGGATGCATTCAGCGATGCGCGACTCGAGCGCGACCTGGAGGACGAGCTGGACGACGTCTTCGAGGACCACAATCCCGGCGACGTGGGCGATGTGGCGGAGATCCAGGAGGCGATCATGGAGGCGCTCGCGGACGCGGGAGACGAGGGCGCCGAGGCGGAGATCAGCCTGGCCGACCTGGAGGCCGAGATGGACGAGGATGGCACCGACGTGGCGGAGGTGGTGCATGAGGCCATCGCACGGCTCGACCACGCCGCCGCCGGCCGGCCCGCGGTCTTCCTCGCCGCCTGGCGTGGCACCTCAGACCCGGGGTACAAGCCGACGTATGGCCTGGCGGTGCGTGACGCCCGGCGCGGCCTGATTCGCGAGATCCGGAAGGCGCGCTGACGCGGCGGGGCGCCGCCCCGCCGGCGGATACAAGAATCCTGCGCAGGTCGCTTGATTTCGCGCCATGCGCGAACTCACCCTGCGATCGGTCATCCTCGGCGGCATCATCACGCTGCTGGTCACCGCCGCGAACGTCTACCTGGGGCTGAAGGTCGGCCTCACCTTCGCCACGTCGATCCCGGCGGCGGTGATCTCGATGGCCGTCCTGCGGCTCCTGCCCGGCGGCACGATCCTCGAGAACAACATCGTGCAGACGATCGCCTCCGCCGCGGGCACGCTCTCGGCGATCATCTTCGTGCTCCCGGGCCTCGTGATCCTCGGCTACTGGCAGGGGTTTCCGTTCGTGACCACGGCCGCCGTCTGCGCCACCGGCGGCATCCTCGGCGTGATGTTCTCGGTGCCGCTCCGGCGCGCGCTCGTCACGGGGTCCGACCTGCCGTACCCCGAGGGGATGGCGGCGGCCGAGGTGCTGCGGGTGGGCTCGTCGGATGCCGGCGGCGCCGAAGAGAACCAGAAGGGGCTGCGCACGATCATCACCTCGTCGCTGGCCTCGGTGGCCGTCTCGCTCCTGATCGCGATGAAGTTGATGGTGGGCGAGGTGAGCAAGTACGTCCGCGTCGGGACCGGCGCCACAGGCGCGGCGACCTCGCTCAGCTTCGCGCTGATCGGCGTGGGGCACCTGGTGGGGCTGTCGGTCGGCATGGCGATGCTCACGGGACTCGTCATCTCCTGGGCCGGGCTGGTGCCGTGGTTCAGCCAGGGCGCCGCCGGCGCGGATGCCGCCGCGATCGCGGGCGGGGTGTTCCGCGCCAAGGCGCGCTTCATCGGCGCCGGCACCATCGGCGTCGCGGCCATCTGGACCCTGCTCAAGATCATCGGGCCGATCATCGCGGGCATCCGCGGCGCGCTGGCCGCATCCGCCGCGCGCGGCAGCGGTGCGGAACTGCCGCTGGCCGAGCGTGACCTGCCGATCAAGCAGGTTGCGACGGTGATCGTGCTGACGATGATCCCGATCGCGTTCCTGCTCTGGCAGTTCATCGCCGATGGCCCGCTCGCGTCACACGCCACGGTGCTGATCGCGATCACGGTGGTGTACATCATGGTGGCCGGCATCGTGATCGCGTCGGTGTGCGGCTACATGGCCGGCCTGATCGGTGCGTCGAACAGTCCCATCTCCGGCGTCGGCATCCTGGCGGTGGTGGGCGTGTCGCTGATGATGGTCGCTTTCCTGGGTCGCAGCACGGTGCCGTCCACCACCGAGGCGATGGTGGCGTATGCTCTGTTCGCCACCGCGATCGTCTTCGGCATCGCGACGATCTCCAACGACAACCTGCAGGACCTGAAGACCGGCCAGCTCGTGGGCGCCACGCCGTGGCGGCAGCAGATTGCGCTGGTGATCGGCGTGCTGTTCGGCAGCCTCGCGATTCCCGGCGTGCTCGACCTGCTGAACAACGCCTTCGGGTTCGCCGGTGCGGAAGGCGCACGCCCGCAGGCGCTGGCGGCACCGCAGGCACTGCTGATCTCTGCGCTGGCCAAGGGCGTGCTGGGCGGTGACCTCGACTGGCCGCTGCTCGGACTTGGTGCCGCGATCGGCGTCGTGATCGTGCTCGTGGACGAAATGCTTGGCCGCGCCCGCAAGCTCCGGCTCCCGCCGCTGGGCGTGGGCATGGGTGTGTACCTGCCGATGTCGCTGACGGCGCTGATCGTGGTGGGGTCGGTGATCGGGACGTACTACGACAAGTGGGCCGACACGCAGCGTGATCCCGAGACGGCGCGGCGGTTCGGTGTGCTGGCCGCGACGGGGCTGATCGTGGGTGAGAGCCTGTTCGGTGTGGCCTTCGCCGGCATCGTGGCGGCGACGGGATCGGACTCGCCGCTGGCGGTGGTGGGCGAAGGGTTCGAGCCGGTGGCGCTCTGGGGCGGCCTGGCGGCGTTCATCGGGCTGGTGTGGTGGGTGTACCGCCAGACGCGCCGGGCAGCGGTGAACTGAGCCACCCGACGCGCGCCGACGACATGCTGGCGCGTCGTGCGACGCGGGTCAGCGCGCGAGCAGGTGGTGGAGGGGCAGGCTGAAGCCGGGGAGCACGTCCTCGCCCTCCAGCGCTTCGGTGGCAGCGAACACCTGCTCTGAGCCGTCTGCGCGATACGCGTGCGCCAGCGCCCGTCCGGGATCGATCACCCACACCAGCCGGGTGCCAGCACGCAGCCATTGGCGCACCTTCGTGCGCAGCGTGCCGATCCTGTCACCCGGCGAGCGCACCTCGATCGCGAGGTCGGGCGCGAGTTCGTCGAAGCCCGGGTTGCCGGGCGGCGGCATGCGATGCGCAGCGATGAACGCCACATCAGGCGCCCGCACCGTGTCCGGTGCACGCGCCAGCACGAAGCCCGGATCACCGGCGGCCACGGTGCCGATGGGATTCGCGCGGAGGTAGGACTGGAGCTCGAACGACAGTCGCGCCACGATCACACCGTGCCAGAGTGCGGCCGGTTCGCGGAAGACGAGTCGTCCGCGCACGAGCTCCGTCCGGCGCCCCCGGGCGTCGTATCGGGCAAGGCGTTCCGCGGTCATGTGGACGGGCTCTGTCATGTGGCCTCCGTGCATGCAGGGGTGGGCGACGTGGCTTGCAGCCACGCCTCCATGCTACATGCGGAAGACTCGTCATGCGTCACCGTATTCGTGCATTCCGCGGCCGCGCCGACACCGCGCGCGGGATCAGCGCCCCCGAGGCACCAGCGCCTGATAGACCAGGTTCGTGAACCGTGACGGCAGGTCGCTGGAGTTCGGCCGTTGCCGGACGTGTTCCCGTCAGCCGCTACTTCTTCGCCGTGAGTCGCTCGAGGATCTGCCGCGTCGGGAAGACCAGGCCGAACGTGAACGCCGGCTCGTACTTCGCGCGCAAGTTCTCCGCCAACTGTGCCGGCGTCGCGGCGTTGCCCAACCGAAGCGAGTCCGGCACCTGCGTCCGCGTGAACTGGACGCCGGCGAACACCTGGGCCAGCGAGACACCGCTGGCGAGACCCACGACGAGGCGGTCGAGTGGCCGCGACGAGATCCCGGCACCCAGGACGAGCGACGGGATCAGCTGACGACGCATGTTCTTCGTGTCCATCGGCACGAAGGAGAGGTTGAGCATGCCGACCAATCCCTGCTTGTCGACCTGCTTCGTCCGGACCGTGCCGTCGGCCGCGTTGTACTCGAGCTGGTTCACCCGAGCCGTGGGAATGCCGACGCTCACGTTCCAGTGCGACAGTCCCTCGTTGTCGAAGGTCTGCTTGGACACTTCGCTCGCATCGCCGTCAGTCGCGCCGGGCTTGGACGGAATCGTCAGGTGCGTCACGATGTCCGACGGAACACTCTGCACCGCGATCGGCGTCACGGCGAACTTCCACTCGTTGCCCGCAAGCGCGATGACGGATGCCGCGATCTGGAACAGTGCGCGCAGTGAGCCAACCTGGTCCGCCTCCTTCCGGAGCACATCGACCGTGTACTGCACGCCCTGCGGAGCTCCCTCATGCAGGGTGATCAGCGTGAACTGGCGGGTGCCGAACAGCCGTGACCCGGTGGCATCGGACACGGACCAGCCGCTGCCGTCCTCGTTCGTCCTCCGATACACGAGCCAGCGCTGCCGCGCGACCTGCCGGTCCCGCCAGCGCACCAGGTGCACGAGGGCGTATCCGCCGTCGGGGACCTTGCCGGACGTGAGGCTGGTGACGACGGCGTGCAGGTCCGACACACTCGGCTTGGATGCATCGAGAAGCCCGAACACCTGCTGTACCATGTCATCCGGAAGTGCCGTTGCAGGTCCTTCGACGACCTGCGATTGCTGCTGCGCCGCACCCTCACTCGCCGCCGCGACCAGACCCGTAATCGACACTGCCAGGACACTGACGACACGACGCACTTCCGAGATCTGCATGACAGGACCCTTGCCGTTGCGCGGGTGACCCCGCTCGTTCTTGCCAATCCGTTCGGTCGGCATCTTGCCCCGGACTTCGACAATCCGCAACTGCGGAATCACGGTCGAGCCCGTCGATGCGCTGGCACCTTGTGCATCCACACATCCGAAAGCATCGTGTGCATCGGAAAGCCCTTAATGGCACTTTGCCACCCGACGGCGGCATACGGTACGACAACGAACACACACGATGCTCCGCGTCCGGAAACAGAGTTGCGCGCTGCTTGCTGTAGTGGGACTGATGTCTCAATGGCCGGGATTCTCCGGGCGAGATCGCTCGACGCTCGTGCGGCAGTCGGGGGACATCCGGCTCACGGTTTCGGGGATCACGTCCCGCGCACCTGCCCAGCCGAGCCGCATGCCTGCATCCGACAGCGCGGAGACTTTCATCGTCTTGTTCGGGGGCCCCCCAAAGGCGGGTGGCGACAACGAGGAGGCCTCCGCTCGGCGTGTCGAACGCAGAGGGTTTGGACTCAGGCTTCCGCGCCGCAATCCCGGACCTCCGCGCGCGGGTGACGATGCTGAACGCCGCCCGGCGTCCCCTCCGACGGCGGCCGCACCCGTCGCGGCGCCATCCGCTGCCAGTCGCCTGGCACGGGCCCGCGCGCTTTCATTCGCTCGTGCCCGCACGCTTCTCGCCCGGACGGGCGCCAGCGCGGTCGTGCCGATCGACGTGTATCCGGATGTCATCAACGGCTTTCACGCCGTCCTCTCGCCGGAAGTCCGCGATCGGCTGAGACGTGACCCGGACGTCACCGCTGTCATCCCGAATGCCACGGTCGTCGCACTTGGCGAGCAGATCGGACCGCCATGGCACCTCGACCGCCTGGACCAGCGCGTGATGCCCCTCAACAACAAGTATCTCTTCGAAACCACGGGCAAGGGTGTCGACGTCTACGTCCTCGACGGTGCGATTGACCTCACCCACTCCGAGTTCGAGGGCCGGGCTGGGATACTCGGTAACGGCGGAACCGACGCGAGTGTCTGGGCCCGTCTCCAGGCAACCCAGGGCAAGGCCTGCCAGAGTCATGGCACCGCCGTGGCGGGCGTGCTTGCCGGCGCTCAGTCGGGGGTCGCGAAGAGTGCGAATCTCATCTCGGTTCGCGTGCTGGACTGCAACGGGAAGGGCAATCTGGACGGCATTGCGAACGCCGTCGAGCAGGTAGGCCGTGCGATCGCCGCCGCGAAGCCACGACGAGCCGTGCTCAACTTCAGTGTCGGCGTGAAGCGCGTGCCTGACGCGGAGCCGCTCTTTCGGCGGGTGTTCCAGAACCTGGACGACGCAGTGATCGTGGCGGCAGCGGGGAACGACAACGAGGACGCGTGCTTCACGCTGCCGGCCGGCATACCCGAGATCCTGACAGTGGGCGCCACGACCAGCAAGGACCTGCGCCGGTTCGACTCGAACTTCGGAAAATGCGTGGACGTGTTCGCACCGGGCGACTTGATCCTCACCACGTTTCCCGGTGGACCCATTGGCAAGGTCGGCGGCACATCCTACGCCGCACCCATCGTCTCGGGCATTGCCGCACGGCTGCTGGAACGGTATCCCGCGATGAGTGCGCGAGATGTCGTGGCGACCATCCTGCGCATCGCAGTCCCGCAGAAGGTTGAAGGAGGATCAGCCCCGGCGGCGCTCCTTGCCTGCACCGATGGGATGGACGATGGAAAGCCTGGTGCGGTGGACAAGCCGTGAGCGGCACATAGCGACACGGACGTGCCCGCGCGAGGAACAGACGACAGGCCCGCTCTTGCCGCGGTTGCACGAGGCGCGCCGGTCCGCGGACGGATCTGGACGCCGATGCGCGTCCGAGCTCGCCGATGCGCCGGGGTTGCCCCCTGTGTCAGCGCCCCCGAGGCACCAGCGCCTGGTAGACCAGGTTCGTGAACCGTGACGGCAGGTCGCTGGAGTTCGGCATCTGCTGGATCATGAACACGATCACCAGCCGCTGCTCCGGGTCCACGGTGTACGACGACCCGTAGGCCCCGCCCCACCCGAAGCTCCCCACCGACTTGAAGCCATCCGCGCCAAGCCGGTCCACCGTGGAGAAGCCAAGCCCGAAGCCGCGACCGTCGGTGGAGTAAAGTGTGCCGACCTGGTTGGTGGTCATCAGCTCCACCGTGCGCGGTGCGAGGATGCGCGCACCATCCAGGATGCCGCCGTTGAGCAGCATCTGCAGGAAGCGCGCATAGTCGCCAGCGGTGGAGAGCAGCCCAGCGCCACCGCTGAAGCTCCGCCGCGGCCCCTCCACGTAGTGTCCCTGCCCACGCGCGCCGTCAGGGGCCCGCACGCTGCGGCGCGTCGAGTCGCTCATGTACACCGTGGCGATGCGGTCGCGCTGCCCCTCCGGAAGGAAGAAGTGCGTGTCGGCCATGCGCAGCGGCGCGGTGATGCGCGTGCGGATGAACTCGTCCAGCGACACGCCGGACACCCTCTCCACCACGCAGCCGAGGATGTCGGTGTTGTAGCCGTACACCCACGCGGCGCCCGGCTGCTGCACGAAGGGCAGCGTGCCAAGCGTCTCCATGGTGGTGCAGACCGGCTCGTCCTTGTCCGCCGTGTACCACCCCCACCCCGCCGCCGGACCGAGCTGCTTCGCGCGGTACTCCTCGGCTACCTGCCGGTCGGTGCCATACGAGATGCCGGCGGTGTGCGTGAGCAGGTCGCGAATGGTGATGGCTCGGCGAGCCGGCACCTTCTGCGGGAAACCTGCGGTGAGCACGGAGGTGTTCGCGAAGCTCGGGATGAAGCGGCTCACCGGGTCATCGAGGGTGAGCCGGCCCTGCTCCACCAACGACAGGATCGACACGCTGGTGAGCGCCTTCGTCTGGGACGCGATGCGGAAGATGGCATCGGTATTCATGCGCCGGTCGCCCGCCCTGTCAGACCAGCCGACCGCGCGTTCGTAGATCACCTTGCCATCGCGGAGCACCAGGCCGACGGCACCGGTGACGCTGCCGTCACTCACGGCGGCATCGAGCAGGGTGTCGAGGCGCGCGAGTCGTGCGGCGGAGACGTCGGTGCGCTTGCGGCCAAGCGCGACCCGTGAGCCCGCGATGGCGGCCGTCGAACCGGCGATGCCGGCGATCGGCGCGCGCTGGCCGGCGAGCGGCGAACTCGCCAGCACCAGCAGGGCTGCGAGCGCGCCGCGCAGGCGCATGCGGTGCGATGGACGGTAGGAATGTGTCATGACAGTCACGATGCCCCCACTTACGCGCTGCAGCAAGTTGCGTGCGATCAGGTCACCTCCCGCAGCGCCAGGCGGAACCCGGGGAGGACGTCTTCCCCGTCGAGCACGTCGTGGTGCCCCAGCGTCGCGACGCTCCCATCCAGACGGAACACCCGTGCCCGCTTCTGCACCGGCTCGATCACCCAGACCAGGCGTGTCCCGGCCGCCAGCCACTGCCGCACCTTCGCATCCAGTGCCCGGGTGCGATCGCCTCGGGAGCGGACCTCGATCGCGAGATCCGGGGCGAGTTCGGCGAAGCCGCGGTCCGGCGCCTCGGGTACGCGATCGGCACGCACGAAGGCGACGTCGGGTGCACGCACGGTGTCCGGGCCGCGCTTCAGGACGAACCCCGGGTCATTGCCGGAAACCACACCGAGCGGATTCTCGCGGAGCCACAGCTGGAGGGCGGTGGCGAGCCTGAGCGCGACGACCCCATGCCAGAATCCGGCGGGATTCCGCACCACCAGATGCCCTCGCAGGAGCTCGGTGCGCTTGCCTGGCAGGTCGTAGCGGAAGAGCTGTTCCGCCGTCATGCGCGCTGGTGGGTCCGGTGCGACGGCCATGGCGCCACGATATCATCGCGCCGCCCGCGGAGCGTCACCAGATTCGCGCGCAGCACCCTTCCACGACGATGCCCGAACAGCCGCGCCGCGTGGTAGGTTCGGATCGCCGACCCACCCGACCGGTTCACGCCTCCCGTGCCACCCCGGACCGCCCGATGGCCCTGAACGCCCGCGCGCTCGTCGCGCTCGTCGCGCTCTCCACGCTCGCCGCCTGTGCACCGCACCGCGCGCCTGCCACCTGGACCAACCCCCACGCCGCCGAACCCATCGGCACCGTGCGGCAGATGTACGATGGCACGCTGTCGGCCGAGCTCGCTGTCACGACCTTCCGCAACATCGACCGCCTCTTCCCCAGTCGCGTCGTCGCCCGGTCGCCCACCGCCACGCCGCTCCCCGCCGGCACGCCCCTCACCGCACCGGTCCTGTGCAGCGCCGGCAGCCAGGTGGTCTCGCTGGACGAGTACGTCCGCGTCAACCGAGTCAGCGGGCTGCTGGTGCTGAAGGACGGGCGCGTGGTGCTGGAGCGGTACGCATTCGGCAACACCCCGCGCACTCACTGGATGTCGATGTCCATTGCGAAGTCGGTCACCTCGACGCTGATCGGGATCGCGCTGGCCGAGGGCCGGATCGCGAGCCTCGACGACTCGGTGACACGCTACGTGCCGAGCCTGGCCGGCAGCGCGTACGCCGGTGTCAGCGTGCGACAGGTGCTGATGATGGCGTCGGGTGTGCGCTGGAACGAGACGTACACCGACTCCAGCTCCGACCGGCGCCACCTGCTCGAGGCGCAGGTGGCGCAGCGGCCCGGTGACGCCCTCGCCCTGATGGGGTCCCTGCCGCGCGCCGCGACTCCCGGCACGGTCTGGAACTACAGCACGGGCGAGACACTGGTGGCGGGCGAGATCGTGCGTGGCGCCGTGGGTGTGCCGCTCGCCGACTACCTCGGTGAGAAGCTCTGGAAGCCACTCGGCATGGAGAGTGAGGCGACCTGGTGGCTGGATTCGCCGGATGGCCACGAGATCGCGGGCAGCGGACTCACGGCCACGCTGCGCGACTACGCGCGGTTCGGCCAGTTCGTGCTGGACGATGGGGTGATCGGTGGTCGTCGCATCGTACCGGCGGGATGGTTTGCCGAGGCGGGGTCACCGAAGTCGCTGCCGAACGGCCGGACCCAGCCGTACGGCTACATGTGGTGGCCCGTGGCGGCGCCGGCGGGAAGCGTGCACGAGGGGGCCTTCAGCGCGCAGGGCATCTTCGGCCAGTACCTGTATGTCAATCCGCGGGACCGGGTGGTGATCGCGCAGTGGAGCGCCCAGGTGAAGCCGTCGGGGGGCGAGGTGATCGATCCCGATGCCTGCTTCGGCGCCATCACGGCCGCGCTGCGCCCGGGGCGCTGACATCACATCCCGGAAAGGGCGAGAGTGTGACACGCGGGTCGGCTCAGCCGTGCTCGCGATCGTACGCGCTGCCGCAGTGCACGTCAGGGACCGCGACGCCGGCGAAGACGTCAGAGGCTCCGCGAACTAGTGGCGTGCAATCGAAGTTCGGATAGCACACAGCCGGATGGGGCGCCTGGTTGGCCAGGCGAACACCGCAGCAATACCAGCGGTATTGCGAGGATGTTCAACGCCGCCAACCGGGATGCCCCGACCGGCGACTGCGTCCGGAACTTCGATTACACGCCACTAGACTCGTGCACGACGGCGTTGAGCCCGTTCACCACACAGCCCCGGCGCACACGCATGCCCACCGCAACGATCGCCCTCGCCAACCTCGCCATCCCCGCCTCCCGCGATGCTGCCATCACCGCTGCCGTCGCGTCCATCGCCGGGGCCGGACGCGCGGGCGCCCTGGTGCTCTGTTTCCCCGAGTGCTTCATCCCCGGCTACCGCTGGCCTGACGGCTCCCTCCCCGCCCCCGACCAGGCCTTCCTCGACACCGCCTGGGCCGCAGTCGGCACTGCCGCCCGCGATGCCAACGTCACCGTCATCCTCGGCACCGAGCGCATCACGCCGGCCGGCCTCCAGATCAGCGCCGCCGTCTTCGGCCCGGACGGCTCGCTGCTCGGCTGGCAGGACAAGGGACAGCTCGACCCGGGCGAGGAGTGGCAGTACCCGGCCTACGGCGGCGAACGCCACGTCTTCACCGCCGGTCCGCTGACCTTCGGCATCGTCATCTGCCACGAGGGCTGGCGCTACCCGGAGACCGTGCGCTGGGCGGCGCGGCGCGGGGCGCAGGTGGTCTTCCACCCGCACGCGGCGGTCGCGGAGCCGGGCTCGTATCGCCCCACGACCTTCGGCGACCCGGCCAACTCGTTCCACGAGTCCGCCGTGCGCTGTCGCGCAGCCGAGAACACGATCTGGTTCGCGTCGGTGAACTGTGCCAGCGAAGGGTCGCCGACGACGTCGGCGATCGCGCGGCCGGATGGGACGTTGCACGCATGGCAGCCGTATGGGCAGGCCGGGCTCCTGATTGCGGACATCGACCTGAGCCTGGCCACGGGGTTGCTGGCGTCGCGCTGCCGAACGTCACCGATGTAGTCTGCGCGGCGATGGCGCGTGTGTGCGCGGCCCTGCACGATCACCTCCGCCGACCCGGGAGCCCGACCCATGCATCGCGTCCTCCTCGTCGGCCCCGGCGGCGCCGGCAAGACCACCCTCGCCCGGCAGCTCGGCGACATCACCGGCCTCCCGGTCGTGCACCTGGACGCGCTGTACTGGCGTGCGGGGTGGGTCAGCACGCCGAAGGACGAGTGGGAACCGATCGTGGAGCGGCTCTGCAGTGCACCGACGTGGATCATGGACGGCAACTTCGGCGGCACCATCGACCAGCGCCTCGCCGCGTGCGACACCGTGCTCCTCCTCGACCTCGCGCCGTGGCGATGCCTCTGGCGCGTGCTCACACGCACGGTGCGCTACGCCGGCCGCTCACGCCCGGACATGGCGCCCGACTGTCCCGAGCGATTCGACGCGGCGTTCCTGTGGTGGATTGCGACCTATCGCCGCAAGAAGCTCCCGGCCCTGCTGGCGCGTCTGGAAGCGGCGCGCGGCGCCGGCACGAATGTCGTCATCCTGCGCACTCCCGACGAGGTCGAGCGGTTCCTCGCCGACGTGCGTGCAACCCGTGACGCCGTGGCAACGGCGGCGGTCAGCCCTCGCTGATCACGAACGTCCCCGCCGCCAGGTCCGCCGCCAGCGTCGCCACCGCGCCCCCGTTGCTCCACCGCAGCTTCAGCTCGTGCGACGCTGATGGCAGCACCTCCAGCGTCGCATCCCACCCGAATGCTGGACACGACGCCCGGAACCGCAGCAACTCCAGCTGCTGCTGCACGACAGCACGCGACAACCCAGCGTCGATGTCCGCATGCGACAGGTTCGTCCGGTTGATCTCCTTGTGCCCACCTGCCCCGGCGCGCTCCACCGCCGCGTGATCGTTCTCCCCCGCGAACAGGTCCAGGTACCACACCTGCGGCTTTCCCGGCATGAACAGCTGGATCGCCCGTGCCAGCAGCAGCCGCTCCTCGTCACCACCCAACGCGCTGAAGTACGTCGCGTTCACCTGGTAGTAGGTGTTCTTCTGCCCGTGCAGGTCCTTCACGTACCCGCCGCGGCCCACCACCACCGCGATCAGCGACTCGATCTGTGCATCCGTCAGCAATCCGCGCAGGTCCAGCAGCGGGATGCCGTCGTGACAGCCGAGCATGTTCACCGTGCGCAGCCCCTTCGCCTGGATGTCCGCGATCCAGCGCAGGATGGCCTCGTTCGTCTGCCGCTCGAACGCGTCGATCAGCAGGCCGGGCAGGAAGAAGTCGTACGTCAGGAACCCACGCTCGGCGATCTGCTCGTGCGTGCGGTCGCCGTAGCTGGTGTGGATCTCAGGCAGCAGCTGCAAGCCGTACTTCTCCGCCAGCCCCGCCACACGGGCCAGGCACTCCCACGTCTCGGGGTCGTTGAAGAAGTTGCGCTTCCCCACCGCCTTCGGCGCATACGCGAAGGCATCCAGCCGCACGATGCTCGCGCCGTACGCCGCCAGCTGCCGCAGCACGTCGTCGTAGAACTCCCACACCAGCGGCGAGCGGATGTCGAGGTCCATCTGGCCGAGGTACACACGGCGCGACTCGAGCAGGTTCACGACCACGTCGCGACGCGTCGTGAAGTCCGCGAGATCCATGGTCGCCGGCTTCTTCCCTGCCGCCAGCTCGGAGCGCACCAAGGACTCCAGGCGTCCCGCCTCGGAGTACTGCAGGCCCAGCACCGACATGAACTCCTGCCGGTCCGGCACGCGGTACTGCACCTCCTGGTAGAAGGTGTTCCAGTACGGCACGTCGCGACCGTCGGGAAAGCGCACCGGCAGGATCGGTAGCCCGGGCTTCCGGAAGAACATGTCCGCGATCAGCGCCGCATCGGGCTGGATGTAACCCTGGTCCGTGACAGTGCCGTGGCCGGCCCAGAAGCGGTTCCAGTCGATGAAGAAATCGCGATAGCGTGAGTTCTCACCATGCTGAAGCAGGTCCTGAAACTGCGGCGACAGCACCGACGCGTGGTTCAGGATGAAGTCGAGCTTCAGGTCGATGCCGAGCGCCTGCAGGGCCGCCAGGTCTTCCGACGTCGCGAGGTCGCGATTGAGCCCGTAGTCGATGACCGAGAAGCCGCGATCGAGATCGGTATGGTACAAGCTGGGCAGGATGTAGAACGACTCGAACGTTCCCGCCAGCTCCGGACGGCGCAGGAACGTCACGATGTCGCCGAGCCGTCCACCGATGCTGTCGGGGTATGCATTCAGCATCGGGCCGGCGCCCATGGGCTGCGATCGTGCGTTCACTGCGGTGTCTCCCGCGCGTCGAGGCGCGACCTGAAGTCGTCGGACCAGCCCACGTCGCGAAGATAGCGGCCCGGGGTCGCAGCGTCATTCTGCGTCGACCACCCGCGTGCCTGACTCACCGGGTGCCGGTCTTGCCTCCGACCACCGCCCACAGCGCCCGCTCGACCATCGCCGCCGTCCATCCATCGCCCAGCGCCGTCGCACGCGTCCGCAGCTGCTCGGCGTACTGCGCGTAGTAGCCGAGCGTCCACTTCACGACGCCCAGCTCCGGCACCTGCGCCGCCACCAGCTCGTCGAAGAACGGATAGACGTGCGGCATCAGGGCCGCCAGCACCGCCGATGCCGTCGCCGGGCCGACGCCATCCAGTTTCGCGATCTCCCCCACCGGCTTCGTCGGCTGCGGGCAGTGGCTCATTGCGCGGACCATCGTCTCCACGACCAGGTCGGGATCGTTCGCCTTCACCCGCACCAGGTTCGGCGCCCGCCAGACGCCGCGATACATCTTCCACTCCGTCACCTGCACCAGCTCCGCGAGCGTCACGAACGGGAGCCGCCGGTCCGTGAAGACCAGCGGAAGCTCCTCACGGTACCACGTGTCCAGTGCCGGGAGCTTCGGCACGCCCTGGGCCGCAATGACCTGCGGATACGACTCGAGCGCGCGTCGCCACGCGCGCTCGTCGTCGGACTCCCACAGCGGGGCCCCGCTCACGCCCGCCGCCCCGCCGCACCCGGCATCATGACACCAGGTGTCATGGCGTGGCCGTGCACCCCTCGGCCTTCGCACACTCCGGATCGATCGGGGCCAGTCGCAGGCGCGTCAGCTCCCTGTTCACCGCCGCAAGGTCCGTCGCCCAGATCTGGTTCAGGCGCGTGGTGTAGCGACCGAGCTGCGTCGTCAGGATGCCGAAGATCTCGGGCATGTTGGTCGTCGGCCGACCATCGCCACGCTCGGCCATCGAGAGCAGCGTCGCGAGGCGGTTGTTCACGCGGATCGGGAAGTTCAGCGGGTCCTGGCCGCTCTGGTTGCGCACCTGGTACACACTGTCCTCGACCACGCTCGCATTCGTCACCAGCGTCGCACCGGCCGCCTTCAGCGCGGCATCGTCGGCTGCCTTCTTCTGCCGGTCCGCGAGCTGCGCCTTCATGTTGCGCACTGCGATCACGGCCCGATTGGCCTCGGTGGCCTTGTCACGCACGCGGCGGCCGAACTGGTACTGCGCCGCGAGGTCGGCGTCGGTCACGTCGGTGATCCACGGGTTCCGCTTCACCACCAGCGGTGCGGTGGCAACGCGGTTGTCGGCCGTCAGGCGTGCGGTGTAACGTCCCGGCGGCACCGCTGGTCCGGCCGTGCCGGCGCCCCACAGGATCATGCCGGGGAACGACACGATGCCTTGCGTGCGCAGGTCCCACTCGAATCGATTCAGCCCTGCGCGCGCCGGGATCGAGGCGTCGCCACCGCGACGGCGACCGCGCGGGCGCGGCCCGGTGCCGCTGCTGGTGTCGGCCTGCATCGTGCGCAACACGGCGCCCGTCGAGTCGAGGATCTCGAGGGTGGCGTTCTTGGTGCCAGACTTCAGGAAGTAGCTGATCGTGAGCCCCGCACCCGACCGGTAGCCCGGTGGCGGCGTGAAGACGTGCACTTCGGACGCCAGCACCTGCGGCGTCGCCTGGCGCAGCGGCGTGATGTTGTCCAGCACCCAGAAGCCACGCCCGTGTGACGAGATGACCAGCTCGTTCGCCTCGACGATCACGTCCGACACCGGCACGTCCGGCATGTTGAGCATCAGCGACGTCCAGTTCGCGCCGTCGTCATACGAGATGTACACGCCATGCTGCGTGCCGGCGTAGAGCAACCCCTTGCGCGTGGGATCCTCGCGCACGGCATGCACGTAGGCGTCGGCGCGGATCCCGGTCACGATCTTCGTCCAGGTGCGGCCGTAATCGGTGGTCTTCCAGATGTACGGCGAGAAGTCGTTCAGCAGCGGCTTGCGCACCGACATGTAGGCCGTGCCCGGCGCGAAGTTGCTGGCGTCGATCTGGCTCACGCGCCCGAAGTCGGGCATGTCCTTCGGCGTGATGTTGGTCCAGGTGCGGCCGCCGTTCTGCGTCACGTGCACGAGGCCGTCGTCACTGCCGGTCCAGATGACATTGATGTCCTTCTTGCCCGGCGCCACGGAGAAGATTGTGCCGTAGACCTCGGGGCCGTTCATGTCACCCGTGATCGGGCCGCCCGACTTCTCCTGCGTGATCGGGTCGTGCCGCGTGAGGTCGCCGCTGAGGGCGGCCCACGTCTTGCCGCCGTCCATCGTGCGCCACAGGCGCTGCGACGACACGTAGAGCGAGCGCTTGTCGATCGGTGAGAAGATGATCGGGTACGTCCACTGCCAGCGCTCGCGGATCTCCTTCGACGGCTCGCCGGAGTAGAACCACGGGTACGGGTTCACTTCGCGCGCCTGCCCGGTGCGCCGGTCGAACTTGTCGAGGTAGGCGCCGTTGTTGGTGCCGGAGTAGAACAGGTCGGGGTTGCGCGGATCGGGGGCGATGTAGCCCGGCTCACCACCACCGGCCATGTACGACACCGCCATGCCGCCGGCGGTGAGGTCGGAGTCCAACCGGCGCATCGCACCTGTGTCCGTCCCGGCCGCACGCGCCGCCTGCTGCGCGGTGAACGCGCCGAGGTTCCAGTTGTAGGGCGTGCAGAGCGTGGAGTTGTCCTGCTGCGACCCGCAGACGTGGAACGGGATGTGGGTGGTCGTGATGACGTGGTACCACTGCTCGGTCGGGAAGTCCTGGTCGGTCCACTTGCCGCCGGTGTTGCGCGTCACCGTGCCGCCGCCGTCGTTCGCGGCCACGAGGTGCGCCGGGTCATCGGGATCGACCCACAGGTCGTGCCAGTCGCCATGTGACCCGCCGTCGATCGCCGTGAGCGTCTTGCCGGCATCGGTGGAGCGGAAGATCGACGTGTTCTGCGCGTACACCACGTCGGCGTTCTTCTGGTCGGCGAAGAGGTGCGTGTAGTAGAACGCGCGCTGCCGGATGCTGCGGCTGTAGTTCATCGGCGTCCAGGTCGCGCCGGCATCGTCGCTCTTGAACAGGCCGCCGCTGTCGTTCTCCACCAGCGCGTACACCCGGTTGGAGTTCGCCGCGGTGGTCGCCACGCCGATGCGGCCGATGAGGCCGGGCGGCAGGCCGGGATTGCGCGTGATCTCGGTCCAGGTCTCGCCGCCGTCGGTGCTCTTGAACAGCCCGCTGCCCGGCCCGCCGCTCGACATCTGGTATTCCTTCCGGTACGCCTCCCACAGCGCGGCGTACATGACGTTCGGATTCGCGCGGTCGAAGGCGATGTCGATGGCACCGGTCTTCTCATCGCGGAACAGCACCTTCTTCCAGGTGGTGCCACCATCGGTGCTCTTGAAGACGCCACGCTCGGGACTCGGCACGCTGTACTTGCCGAAGCTCGCGACGAAAACGATGGCGGGGTTGGTCGGGTGGATGCGGATCTTCGAGATGCCGTGTGACTCGGAGAACCCGACATGCTTCCAGGTCTTGCCGGCGTCCTGGCTGCGGTAGACGCCATCGCCGGGCATGATGTTGCCGCGGATGGCGGTCTCACCCATCCCGATGAACACGAGGTCGGGATTCGTCTCGCTCACCGCCACCGCGCCGACCGAGGCGCTGCGGACCTGGCCGTCGGTGATCGGTGCCCAGGTCTCGCCGCCGTCGGTGGTCTTCCACAGCCCGCCGCCGGTGGCGCCGAAGTAGGCCTCGTTCGGCCGCCCGCGCACGCCACTCGACGCGATCGATCGGCCGCCACGGTCGGGGCCGATGTTGCGCCAGCGGTACCCCGCGAGGAGTGCGCTGTCCGGCAGGGCAGCGGCCGTCGCGGCCGGCGCGGCATCGCGGGGGAGGTGCCCCGGCAGCACCGCCGACAGCGCGGCAGCGAGCGGGAGCGCGAGCAGGAACAGCGGGCGCGGCGAGAACATGTCGGGCTCGGTGGAAGGCGACCGTGGGTGGGGACGCGGGCTATCCGACGGCAACGCCGGAGATCAACGCAACGTTGAACCTGCCTCAGCGGCGCGCAAGGTGCACGGATTGGATGTCAAGATCCCCGTCCCCTTGGTGCCATTCCGGCGCCGAGGGTGCACGAATCCGATGTCAAGATCCCCGTCCCCTTGGTGCCATTCCAGCGCCGAGGGTGCACGAATCCGATGTCAAGATCCCCGTCCGCTTGGTGCCATTCCAGCGCCGAGGGTGCACGAATCCGATGTCAAGATCCCCGTCCCCTTGGTGCCATTCCAGCGCCGCTCACACCGCCCGCGCCACCTGGCCCCGCGCCGTGTCGATCGTCAGCAGGTCACCCGTGCGCACCTGCCCCAGGATCCCGTGCACGTTCGTCACCGACGGCACCCCCAGCTCGCGGAGGATGATCGACGCGTGCGACAGCTCGCCGCCGGTCTCCACCACCACGCCGGTGACGCGGCGGAAGAGCAGCGCCCAGGCGGCGTCCACCGCGGGCGCCACCAGGATCGTCTCACCGGCGGCCCATCCGGCCGGCGGTGACGACGTCGGCCCCTCGGCACACCACGCCCGGCCGCTCACCCGCCCCGGCGCGAGGCCGATGCCCTGCCACTCGCCACGCCCGGGGGTGACGGCGCGGCGGGGGTCGCGGCGCAGGCGGTCGTAGCGCCGGAACACCTGCGGGATGGTCACCACCGCCTGCTCCTGCCGCTGCGCCTCGCGCGCGGCGAAGAACGCCGCGTCATAGCTCGCGCCGTGATCCAGCGCCGACGCCTCGTCCACCGAGAGGAGCCAGATGTCGTCGTGCCGGCGCAGCGCGCCACGCTGCACCGCACGCTCGGCGGCGTCGTGCAGCAGCTCGCGGATCATCGCGAACGCCACCATCGCATCGTCACGCAGCCCTTCACGCGCGTTCAGCGGGCGCCGCGCCAGCCAGAACAGCGGGAGCGTGAGCCACTCCAGGATCGTGCGAGGCGGCAGCGTGCGCGGCGCGATTGGATAGGCCAGCTCGTGCCGCAGGAGTGCCAGCACCGCCGCCGGCTGCTCACGCCAGCGCGCCTGCGCCAGGTCGCTCTCGTACGGGCCGCGATGGCCGTACCGCTCCAGCCACTGCTTCCACTCGAACGCGCCCCCCTGGCTCGCCGGCGGCTCACCGACGGCGATCCGGGCGATGTCATCGGGATGGTCGCGCACGGCAGGCACCACGTCGCGGCGCAGCGCCTCCACCACGTCGCTGCCGGGCGTGCGCTGGCGGGAGAGGTGCGCGGCGAGCGTGCCCG
Organism: Gemmatimonadaceae bacterium; assembly: GCA_020851035.1. NCBI lineage: Bacteria > Pseudomonadati > Gemmatimonadota > Gemmatimonadia > Gemmatimonadales > Gemmatimonadaceae > Gemmatimonadaceae bacterium. The sequence continues at coordinate 377,402 of JADZDM010000002.1, forward strand.
TGCGCCGCAGCAGCGCCAGCGGCGTGGCCATCGCCGCCGTGAGGCTGAACATGGACTGGACCAGCAGCACGTAGCGGCGCTGCGCCGCCTGCACCAGCGGGGCCACCTGCCCCTCCGACTGCAGCAGGTCGCGCGAGAGGATGGTGAGCCGCGCGCGGCGCGTGCTGCTGACCGCCGTGAACTGCGCCCACACGATCCGCAGCAGTGGCAGCCAGGCCGTCATCACGCGGCTGAGGCGCACGCCCACCGGGCGCACGTCGCGGCCGCCGATGGCATCGGTGACCATCCGCGTCGGCAGCCCCCAGGTGCGCAGCATGTCGGTGAGCAGTGACAGGTTGATCACCGGCCGCCCCTCGAACACCTCGATGAACGGCCGCGTGGCCGGCAGCGCGGCGTCCACGCGGCGGTACCACGCGAACAACCCGCCGGCGCAGCTCGCGATCAGCGTCGCCATGAAGCGGCTGGGGAGCGGCGGCAGGATCTCGCGGTGGTTGGCGAGGGTGAACCACTCGTTGCGCACGGTGGCGCGGGTCACGGGCCGGAGCTGCACCACCCAGCAGGTACGGCCGTCGTCGGCCCACTCCACGTCCCAGTCGCCGGTGCCCCAGCGGTTGACCCGCGCCAGGTCGCGGATGAGCTGCAGCACGCGCTGCAGCCGCTGCGCCCACGACGGCAGCAGCACGTCGGCGGGTTCACCACGACGCACGCGCGGCACGTCCAGCGTCTTGCCCCCGACCTTGCCGGTGAGGAGGTCCTCGGCCGTGCCGTCCACCATGTTCACGAGGTCGTCCTCGTGTTCGCGCTCGGTGAACGCCACGCCGGCATGGCGCGCATCCACGAGGCGCATCACCAGCAGGTCGCGGCGCGGGGCGCGCCCCTCACCCGAGTCGTGGACGCGCCGGGCCGCAGCGGCGAGCGCCGCACGGTCCACGCCGAACACGCGCATCACGCTCACGTAGGCGCCGGCCCCGCTGGCCTGCGGGGCATCCTCCGTGCTGAACGCCGACCGCACGATCAGCGTCGCCTCGGCCAGCTCGGGGGGCAGCGGACAGCGGGCGGCGATCCAGTCGTGGACCTGGTCGTCCGGGACGATGATGCCCTCGGGCACCTTCAGGCCGGCGACGGCCGCACGGTGGAGCATCGCGGCCTTGGGGGCGGCGTCCCGCGCGCGCGGGTCGTTGCCGCCGACGGCGACGTAGTGGTCGCTCACACCAGCTCGTGCGCCAGCGACGTGATGCGTCCCGCGTACGACACGGGCGCATCGAGCATCGGGAAGTGATCCCACGCCGGCTCGACGACGACCTGCGCGTCCGGCAGCACGGTCGCGTACGCCTCTGCCAGCGACGGCGCCACCACCCGCTCGCTGCCGCCCCAGAGCACGGCCGCGGGGATCGTGACCGGTGCCAGCGAGTCGAACCAGCGCGGCGTGATGAGGTCGAACATCCGGCTGAATGCGGCACAACGCCCGTAGTTCTCGAAGAACGCCGTCACCACGCGATCGGGCACCGCGGCGCGGAAGAAGCGCCGGCGCCAGATGGGGCGCAATGTGGGTGACGCGAGCGCCTGCTGCGCCAGCCAGCGCATGGCGCGGGCACGGAGCAGCGTCGGCAGGAACCGCGTGTCGAGCTGTGCACCGACGGGCGAATGCAGGATCACCGCATGTACGAGGTGCCGGTGGCGCTGCAGGAACTCGAGCACGATGGCCCCGCCGACGCCATGGCCGAGCAGCACCCGCGGCGTGGGTGTGGCCTCCACGATGTCGGCCAGCCATTCCGCATACGCGCGCATGGAGGGCAGCGGCTGCGTGCGGCCGGCCGAGCCGAACCCCGGCAGGTCCGGGGCCACGAAACGGATGTCCTGCGGCACGCGCTCGGCCACCAGCGAGAACCGGAATGCACCGCCCCCGTTGCCATGCACGGCAATCACCGTCACCGGGGTGACGTGCGGGGGAGACAGTGCGACGGTCTGGGGCATGGGATCGTGAAGCTATCCGCGTCGGGCGGGCAATGCAGCCGCGCCCGCTGCGTGGCAGCGTGCGGCGTGTCCGGTGTTCGTGTGACCAGGCAACCCCGCGGTCCGCACATGCGGCAGCGGACGTGGGCGCTCAGCCGAACCGCGGCGGACGCTTCTCCATGAATGCCGACACCGCCTCGCGGAACTCCGGGCCGCGCAACTGGGCGGCGAAATCGCGGGCCTCGACGGCGATGCGATCGGCGATCACCCCGTCCTCGCGCTTCAGCAGCGCCTTCGAGAGGCGCAGCGCTGCCGGTGCCTTCGCCGCCAGCGCCTCGGCCCATCCCATCGCGTGCCACTCGGCCTCACCGGGCTCACAGACCGTGTTGACGATGCCGTAGCGCGCTGCGGTCTCGGCGTCGAACGCCTCACCCAGGAGCAGCAGCTCGGCGGCGCGCGGGTGTCCGAGCATCCGCGGCAGGATCAGGCTCGATGCCGCCTCTGGCACCAGTCCCAGGTTGATGAACGGCAACGCGAAGCGCGCGGCCGGGTCGGCAACGATCAGGTCACAGTGCAGCAGCATCGTGGTGCCGATGCCGACCGCCACTCCATTCACGGCCGCGACGACCGGCTTGGCGAAGGTGGAGATCGCGGCGAGGAACTGCAGCACCGGGCTGTCGGCATCCATCGGCGGCGCGGTCGCGAAGTCGCGCAGGTCGTTGCCGCTGGTGAAGGCATCACCGGTCCCGGTGATCACCACCACCCGCGTCTCGTCCGACGTCGCGGCATCGTGCAGCGCCGCGGTCATGGCGCGGTACATGTCCACCGTGAGCGCGTTCTTCTTCTCCGGGCGCGCCATGCGGATGGTCAGCACCATGCCGCTGCGCTCGAGCTGGATGTGTTCGGTCATGCCCGAAGGATCACGCCCGGCGCGAGGGCACGCCAGTGGCCGGTCGCGGCCACTGACGCCCCTCGCTGCACCGCCGGCACCAGGTCAGAAGATGACGGCGGCCGGCGCACGGTTCCGCAGGAGCTGCCGGAACGCCGTGAGGTCGGTGCCCATCACCGTCTCGTACTGTGCCCGCACCTTCTGCAACTGCGCACGCAGCACCGACTGCACCTGCCGGTGCGCCTCGGTGGGCGCGTAGTCCGACGTCGCGATGCTCTGGCTGAGGTAGACGAGCTGCTCGCCGAGCTTGAAGGGATACCGGATCAGGTCCTGCCCGCGCCCTGTCGTGCGCACCTGCAGGAGCTGCTCCTCCACGGCCAGCAGCCGCTTCTCCATCGAGTCGGCCTGCTGGCGCAGGTCGGTGAGCGTGGAGTCCCCTCCGAGCGTGGCCTTCACCGTGGCAAGCTGTGCCCGCGCCACCTCGAGCGCGTTGACCATCTCCACCACGGCGTTCAGGTCCGCCGCCAGTTCACCCGCCATCGCGGCCTGGGCGACGATCTCCGCATCGGCGGCGCCCGAGGACGGGTCGCGACGCACCTCGAGCGGCTGCGACTGCCGCTGCCCTGCCGCTGCGACAGTCACGGTGTACGTGCCCGGCGTGACGAGGGCGTCGATGCGGCCCAGCCCCGGCGACGCCTTCCCTTCCGCCGGATAGCGCACCTCGGGGGAATATGGGTTCGCCGCGCGCAGGAGCGGCTCCTTCGTCGCGTCGGTGGCCAGGTTCCACCAGACGCGGTTCATGCCCGCCTTGCCCTTCACACGCTGCGTGCGCACCACGGTGCCGGCGGCGTTGGCCATGGTGAGCGTGACGCTGTCCTTCGCGTCTGCCTGGAGCCAGAAATGCAGCGAGGCGCCATACGGCGGGTTGGTGCCGTTGACGGGATCGTCGTAGTCGGCGAACGGCGCCTCGGCGGTGCGGAAGCGATACGCCGGGCGCGGGGCGTAGAGGTGCAGCGGCTTCGACGCGATGTCGGCCGGGATCGCGCGCAGGGGCGAGATGTCGTCGAGGATCCAGAAGCCGCGGCCGTAGGTGGCGATCACCAGGTCGCTGAACTGCTCCTGCACGGTGATCCAGTAGACCGGTGCGTGCGGGAGGTTGCCCTGCAGCGGCTGCCAGCGCTCACCGTCGTTGAACGAGACGTACACGCCGTTCTCGGTGCCGGCATACAGCAGCCCGCGCCGCACCGGATCCTCGCGCACGACGTGCACGTACGACACTGGCGACTTCGGGATGCCGTTGACGACCAGCTGCCAGGTGCGGCCGAAATCGGTGGTCCGGTAGATGAACGGGTCGCGGGAGTTCGCCTGGTGCGCATCCACCGACAGGTATGCCGTGGCATCGTCGTACCGGCTCGGCTCGATGTTCGAGATCGTGCCCCAGTACGGCAGGCCGGGGAGCGCGGCGGAGAGATCGGTCCAGGTCGTGCCACCGTCCCGCGTGAGGTGCAGCTTGCCGTCGTTGGTGCCGGCCCAGATCACGCCGGCCTGGCGCGGCGACTCGGCGATCGCGAAGACCACCCCCGAGTACTCCACGCCGATGTTGTCGGGGGTGAGGCCGCCAGAGCGGATCATGCGCGAGCGGTCGTTGCGCGAGAGGTCGGGGGAGATCACGCTCCAGGTGCGGCCGCCGTTGGTCGTCGCGTGCACGTGCTGCGACCCCACGTACACCTTCTTCGCATCGTGCGGCGAGAGCGTCACCGGGAATGTCCAGACGAAGCGGTACTTCACCTCGTCGGCGGCATGCCCGATGGCCCCCTGCGGCCAGACCTCCACCTGCGTGGAGAGCTTCGTGCGCACGTCGTATCGCGTCACGATGCCACCCACCGAGCCGTAGCCGGAGGCGCTCGACCAGACCAGGTTCGTGTCCACGCGGTCCGGTTGTGCCCACCCCGACTCGCCGCCACCCACCGACGTCCAGGCGCCGCGCGGGATGCCGAACTCGCCAAGCTTGTTGTTCGACGGGCCCATCGTGGAGGGGCCGTCCTGCCGGTTGCCGTAGAGGTTGTACGGCACGCGGTTGTCGGTGGCCACGTGGTACACCTGCGCGATCGGCAGCTGGATGCGCCGCCAGGTGAGGCCGCGGTTCTCGGTGATCGAGATGCCGCCGTCGTGGCTCACGATCATGCGCGCCGCGTTGGTGGGATCGATCCAGATGTCGTGGTGGTCGCCGCCTGGCGTGCTGCGCACGGGCGGGTCGATGATCGTCTTCCCGCCGTCGAGCGTCTGCGCCCAGCTGGCGGTGAGGAAGTAGGCCTCGTCCGGGTTGTCCGGCATCGCCGCCATGCGGTTGTAGTAGTGCGTGCGGCCGGCCACCTGCTGGTCGTAGCTCACCACCTGCCAGTTCGTGCCCCCATCGTCGGAGCGCCAGAGCCGACCGCGCGTGGTCTCGCGGATGTTGGTGGCGGGCACCCCGTCACCCGCCTCGATCAGCGCGTAGATGCGTCCGGAGTTCGCCTTCGACATCGCGAGGCCGATCTTGCCCACCTGCGTCTCGGGGAGCCCATGGCCGGTGAGGCGCTTCCAGGTGGTGCCGCCGTCGCGCGAGGTCCAGATGCCGCTGCCGGCGCCGCCCGACTGCCGGCCCCAGGTCTGGATCTGGAGCTGCCACATGCCTGCGAAGAGGATGCGCGGATTGTTCGGGTCCATCACGAGTTCCGACGCACCCGTGCTGTCGTTCACGAACAGGACCTTCTCCCAGCTGCGGCCGCCGTCCATCGTGCGATGGATGCCGCGGTCCGGCTGCGGACCGTAGGCGTGGCCCAGCGACGCGACGTAGACGATGTCCGGGTTGGTCGGGTGCACCACGATGCGCGAGATGCGCCCGGTGTTCTCGAGCCCCATCTTCGTCCACGACTTGCCGGCATCGGTGGAGCGGAACACGCCCCACCCCACCGAGATGTTCGAGCGGATGAACGGCTCGCCGGTGCCGGCCCAGACGACGTTCGGGTCCGATGGAGCCACCGCCAGCGCCCCGACGGACGACACCGGCTGGTCGTCGAACACCGGCTTCCACGTCACGCCGCCGTCAGCTGTCTTCCAGAGGCCACCGGAGGCGGCGCCCGCGTAGTACGTCGTGCGGTCGCCGGCCACGCCGGCCACCGAGGTCACGCGGTTGCCTTCCGGCCCCACGTGGCGCCAGGCGAGGTTCTGCAGCGCCGTGGAATCGACGCCGGCGGGCATCGCGGGCGTCGCGGGTTTCCGTTGGGCGCTCGCTGGTGCCGCGGCCGCGCCGAGCAGCAGGGCCAGACCGGTGGCCGCGCGCCAGCGTGGCGACGGCTGAAGTCGGGGAGTGGACATGGGTGGGCTCCGGGTGGGAGTTCTGGTCCCCGCGCAGTCGGTGCGGGTCTCCTACGCTCGCGTCCGGACCTCTGGCACGCCAGTGGGAGCGGCCCTGTCGGCGATGGCATCGACAACAGTGTCCACGCGGAAGGCGCGGAAGCACGGAAAGGCCGTTCCGCGACGCTGGGTCCAGTGTGGCTGGAATCGTCGCTGACGAGGTTCACGCAGAAGACGCGGACACGGTCGACGTCTCCACGAGCGCCATCGAAGCCGATGTATGTTGAGCGCATGCACGCCCTGACCCTACGCGCCGGCCCCGACGCGCTGCAGCTGATCCGGGAGCGCGGACTGCGCGCGGCTGACGTGGACATCATCCCCGCGGCTTCCGGCGGCCCGAAGTGGCTGGCCATCGCGGGGCTGGACCGCTTCCTCTTCGGCCGCTTCCTCACCGGGACACGGGAGCGACCGATGCACCTGATCGGGTCGTCGATCGGCAGCTGGCGCATGGCCTGCCTGGCGCAGCGTGAGCCGCTGGCAGCGCTGGAACGCGCCCAGCACGCCTACATCCATCACCAGCAGTACACCGCGAAGCCCGGCACCGCCGAGGTCACGCGCGTGCTGCTGGCCGTGCTCCGCACGCTGCTCGGCGACACCGGCGTGGACGAGATCCTCACCCATCCGTGGGCCCGGCTGCACGTGATCACGTCGCAGGGCCGCGGCCTGGCGAACACCACCTCGCGGACCGCGCTCGGCACGGCGCTCTCGCTCGCGGCGGCGCTGAACGCCGTGAGCCGTCGCACGCTGGCCCTGCAGTTCCGTCGCGTGATCTTCAGCACCCCCGGCGACGGATCGCCGCTCATCGCCCTGCACGACCTGCCGACGACGCACGTGCCGCTCACCCGGGCGAACCTGCCGCTCGCACTGCAGGCGTCGGGCTCGATCCCGATGGTGATCGACGGCGTGCGGATCGCGAGCGCGCCCGGCGGCCTGCACTGGGACGGTGGCGTCACCGACTACCACCTCGACCTCGCGTTCGCACCGGGCACCGGCCTGGTGCTCTATCCGCACTTCTATCCGCACGTGGTGCCCGGCTGGTTCGACAAGTCGCTGCCCTGGCGTCACGCGGCGGCGGCGAACTTCCGGCGCACGCTGATCCTGGCGCCAAGTGCGGCGTTCGTGGCGACGCTCCCGGGCCGGCGCATCCCCGACCGCCGCGACTTCCAGCGGATGACGGAAGCCGGACGGATCCACGCGTGGGAGCAGGTGCGCTCCGCCAGCACGGCGCTCGGCGACGAACTGGGTGACCTGCTCGCCGGCGGCAGGATTGCCGAACGCATCGACGGGTGGGGCTGAACGCCGCGCCACCCGTCGATGTGTTCATGTGCCCTGCGCCACGGAGTCCGGTCGCCGGCTACCAGCGCAGGTCGAACTCGTAGCCGTCGGCGCCGCCGCGCGAGTCATCGATGCGGATGACGGCCGTCCAGTTGTTCCAGGCGCGCGGGTACTCGGTGATGGTCACGTTCCCGCGGCCGGCGAAGCGGCGCAGGTCCAGCGGCAGCGGCGCCGCGGGCAGGCCGGCACCCGACACCGAGTAGCGGACGTTGTAGAGCGGGCGGCCGCTGCGGGTCACGAAGGAGACATCGCGGCCACTGATGCGGATCTCGGCCACGTCATCCACCGCACCGCTCCAGCGCAGCACGCCAGAGCCGAACGCCCCGCCCCGGCGGTCACGGTCGTCACGGCGGTCATCACGGCGACCGTCGTACCGGTCGTCACGGCGGTCATCGCGACGACCATCGTAGCCGTCGCGGTCATCGCGGCCACCGAACCCGCGCACCGGCTCCCAGGTCACGATCAGGCGGTAGCGATCCGCGCCCGAGGCCCGGTCACGCACGCGCACCCGCGCCGTGTAGCCGTTGAAGGCGGAGGGCTGCTCGATCACGTCCACGCCGCCACGACCGTCCTCCCGCTGCACCGACACATTGCCCACCATGCGCGGCAGCGCCTCGAGCACGCGGAATCGCGCATCGGCGTAGCCGTCGTAGCCGTCGCCGCGGGTCTCGACACTCGCGCCGCGCATGACGATGATCGCCTCGCGATCCACGGTGCCACTCCACACGAACAGCGGCCGGCCGTTCGCGGCGAAGGCGGGGGTGGCCGTGGCGGCGAGCAACAGTGCGCCACCCATGGTGGCGGCCAGCTTCGAACGAAGGCTCAGCATGATCAGGTCCTCACGACGACGCGAAGGGAAGCGGCGTGACGGCCCTGCGTCAGGGCCATCGGCGCGACGCACGCGCTCAGTGGTGCGGCGTCACCCACCGTGCAGTGCATCGCCGGTGCCGCACTGGCGCGGGGGGCGCCGGCTGACGCAGACGGTGACGTAACTCATTGCCAGGCAGCGTGTTGCACACCACCGGCTGGCAGCGGTGCGCCAGTCCCCGGCTTGCCGACTGTCCGAACGGGAGGACAGTCGGCGAGCGACAGGGAGTCAGTCGATCACGCAATGAGATGTGCGTTTTTCAATCATCGCGCGGCCGTTTGCCGCACGATGCGGACACCCATAGGTTCGCACCGTGACCACGCGCCCCGGGTCCACTCCCACGCGACGCCGACGGCTGCGCCGCCGATTGCTGCTGCCCGCGCTCATCGTGGCCTGCGTCCTCACGGGTCTCGCGTTCGTCCGGGCCGCCCAGCTCCGCCGCGCCCAGGAGGCGCTGGTCAAGGCGAATGCGCTGGCCACGGCCGTCTCGAGCAGCCGGGCCTTCGACGAGACCATCGCCGAGACGCAGGCCCTGCTCGTGAGCGTCAGCGAGCTGATCGACCTCGCGACACCGCCGGCCCGCGCCGACTCGATCCTCCAGCGGATCCGCGCCTCCGCCCCGGTGCCCTACCTCCACCTCGTCGTCGTGGCGCGGGACGGTCGCGTCATCGGGACCGCGCAGCCCCTCGCCATCGGCCGCGACGGCCGCGAACTGCTCCGCCAGCCGCTCTATGCGCGCATCATGGAGTCACGGTCCTTCTCGGTGGGCATCCTCCAGCGCGCACGCCTGCAGCCCGGCCAGCCGCTCATGCTGCCCTTTGCCATGCCGGTGTTCGATGCGGAGCGCCGGGAGGTGGTGGGATTCGTTGGCGCGTCGGTGCTGGTGGATTCGCTGGAACCGGTGCGCCGCGCGCGACGCCTGCCCGAAGGATCCGTGCTGACGATCATGGACTCGAGCGGCACGATCATCTACCGCACACTGGATCCCGACCACTGGATCGGGCGCTCGTTCCAGGGTGACACCGGGGTCGCCACCGACTTCCGCATCCGCGAGCGCGTCGGCTCCGGCCTGCGCTCCGCCGACGGCACGGTGCGCCTGGTCGGCACGCGGCGCATCGAGCGTGTGCCGTGGGTCCTGTACCTCGGCATCCCCCTCCGCCACACCCTCGACATCGCCCGCAACGAGTTCCTGCGTGACCTCGCCCTCGGCGCCGCGCTGACCATCGTGCTGCTCGCCGTCGGCTACCGCTCCACGCTCAGCGTGGCGGCACCGATCGAGTCCCTCACCAGCGACACGCAGGCCATTGCCGCCGGCGACATGATGCGCCGCTCCACCGTCGACTCCGACGACGAGGTGGGTGACCTCGCGCGCGCCTTCAACCGCATGGCAGACACCATCGTGCAGCGCAACGCCGAGCTCAAGTCCAGCCAGGACCAGCTCCTGCACGCCCAGAAGATGGACGCCATCGGCTCGTTCGCCGGCGGCATTGCGCACGACTTCAACAACTACCTGCACTCCATCATCGGCCACACGGAGCTGGCCACCATCGGCCTGCCGCCGGACGCGCCGGCGCGCGAGGACCTGCGCGAGGTGCTCTCGGCCGCATCCCGGGCGGCCGACCTGACCCGCCAGATCCTCGTCTTCAGCCGCAAGCAGGTCGTCGAGCCGCGCCTGCTGGACCTCAACTCCGTGGTGCGCGGCATCGAGCGCATGCTGGTCCGCATGATCGGCGAGAACCGTCAGCTCGAGCTGCAGCTCGCCGACCGGGTGCTCACGGTGCTCGTGGACCAGGGGCAGCTCGAGCAGGTCATCGTCAACCTGGTGGTCAACGCGCGTGACGCGACGTGCGACGGTGGCGTGATCACCCTCGCCACCCGGGCCGTCACCGGCACCGGTGCGGCCCGCACCGAGGCCACCGCGCACCTGCTCGTGCGCGACAACGGCACCGGCATGCCACCCGAGGTGCGCGAGCGGGTTTTCGATCCGTTCTTCACCACCAAGGAACGCCGCGGCGGCACCGGGCTGGGGCTCGCCATCGCCTACGGGATCATGGAGCAGGCGTCCGGCGGCATCGCCATCGACAGCACGATGGGCGCGGGCACCACGGTGACCATCGCGCTCCCGCTGCGCAGCGGCGAGGTGATCACGCCGGTGACCAGTCCGGTGGTGACCGGGTTCCTGCAGGGCCGCGGGCGGATCCTGCTGGCCGAGGACAACGCGGCGGTGCGCCGCAGCACGGAGCGCATGCTGCTCAATGCCGGCTACGAGGTCGTGTCGGCCGCCGATGGCCCGTCCGCCATGCACCAGCTCCGCTCGGAGGCCGGCGAGTTCGACGTGCTGGTGTCGGACGTGATGATGCCGGGCATGTCGGGCTCCGAACTCGCCGCGCTGGTGCGCGCCGCGCAGCCGGGCATCGGCGTGCTGTTCATCAGTGGCTACGCCGACGACGACGCACTCCAGGCGGAGCTGGCCAGCAGCGCGACCATCTGCGTTGCGAAGCCCTTCACGGCCGCCACCCTGATCGCCGCACTCAACAACGTGATGAAGTCGCGGGAGCTGGAGACCGCTCGGCCGGCCTGAGAGTGGGCGAACCGGCGCGCTCAGCCGGGCATCAGCCGTTCATCCGGCGCGTGGCGCTCGCGTGTAGCGAGACTCGATCGGCGTGAAGTACCGCACCATCAGCGCCACCAGGGCCGACCGCAGCCCGCTGCGTAACGGCTCCTCCACGGCCAGCATGTGGTCCAGCGCGGCATGCATCGTCACCACGCTCAGCGCCGCATGCACCGCCGCCTCGTCTGCGGGCATCCCCGGACACCGATGCATGATCAGCTCCTGCACGAGTTCCTGCTTGTGCCGGTCGGCCTGCAGCGACGCCTGGCTCTTTCCCCCGCCGACGGCGTCCGTCGCACGGCAGAACGCCATGTAGCCGGGATGTTCGCATCCCATCGCGGTGAAGGCATCGATCATCTGGGTGAACAGCACGTCCAGCGGCAGCGACGGATCCTCGATGCGGCGCTCGCGGCGCAGGATCGCCGTGGCCGTGGCCGAGTACCGATCGGCCAGCCCCGCCAGGATCGCGGACTTGTTCGGAAAGAAGTGATACAGCGACCCCACGCTCGCGCCGGCCCGGTCGGCGATGGCGTTCGTCGTGGCGGCGTCCACCCCGATCTCGCTCAGCACGAGCTCTGCCGCGTCGAGGATGGCCTCCACGCGCTGCTGCCCCCGCTTCTGCACTGGGAGCCGCACCGGCCGTGACTCGGCCGTCTTAAGTGCTTCCTTCGCAATGACTTCCGTCATGACCGCCTCCCTGTCCGAGACCGGCGCCCGGCCGCGCCGGACCGCACCCGGAAAATGGAAGATTCGCTCGGTATTGACAAGTAGAGCAGCGCTTCTAGTTTGGCAGGACGGAACTAGAGCGTCTGCTCGTTTTTCCCCCGCCTCCGACCAGCCATGCGACCAGCCGGCTCCCTCGCGCTCCTCGCCACCCTCGCCGCCAGTGCCCTGCCCGCGCAGCGCGCCGCGGGCCCCACCCCGCTCGATGCCCTCGTGCAGGAGGCACTCGCCGCCAACCCGCGCCTGCGGGCCGCCGCGCTCGCGGTCGATCACGACGCCGCCGCGCTGGGCGAGGCGCGCGGCCGGTTCCTGCCATCGGTGACCGCCAATGCGCGCGCCTCCACGCTCTTCGGCGCCACGCCGAACCTCGGCGCGCTGATCAACCCGGCCTACGCCGCACTGAACCAGCTCCTCGGCCAGAGTGCCTTCCCGACGAACATCACCCTCACCCTCCCGCAACGGCAGGAGGCGACGGTGCGCGTGGCGCAGCCGCTGTTCGAGCCGCGTGTGCTCGAGGGCGTCCGCATCGCGCGGGCCCAGCGCGACGCGAGCATCGCGGGCCGCGACGCGCAGCGGCGCCAACTGGCGGCGGACATCCAGCTTGGCTACCTGCAGTACGCCCGTGCCAGCCGCGCGGCGGAACTGTACGCGGCCACCGTGCCGCTGCTCGACGAGGCGCTGCGCGTGAGTGAACGGCTGCTCTCGGCCGGCAAGGTCACCCCGGACAACGTGCTCCGGGCGCGCGCCGAGCAGGCGGCCGTGGTGCAGCAGCGCGACGCGGCGCGCCAGCTCGCATCGGCGGCGCGACAGCAGCTCAACTACCTCGCCGGCCGGCCCATCGACGCCGACCTGCCCCTGTTCGCCGACACGCTGCTCGACTTCGAGGCCCGCTTCACGCGCGCCATGGACCTGCCTGCGGCACGCGCGCGTGCCCTCGATGCCCGCGAGGAGCTCACCCAGCTCGATCGCAGCAGTGACGCCGTGCAGGGGCAGCGACGGATCGCACAGGCGGCCTTCCTGCCGAGCGTGAACCTGGCCGTGGACTACGGCTTCCAGGGCAATGCCATCCGCGTGGGCCGGAACACCGACTTCGCGGTCGCGAGCCTGGTGCTGAGCTGGAACCTCTTCAATGGCGGGCAGGACCGCGCACGCATGGAGCAGGCGTCGCTCGGCCGCGCCCAGTTGGCTGCACAGCGCGACGATGCCGCGCGCAGCATCACGCTGCAGGTGACGGTGGCGCACGACGCCGCCGTGCTGGCACGCACCGCGATCGGCACCGCCGCCGATCGACTCGCGGCCGCCACCCGCACCTTCGAGCTCGTGCAGCGCCGCTTCGGCGAGGGACTCGCCTCGCAACTCGAGCTGCTCGACGCCCGCACCGCGCTCACCGGCGCGCAGGTCAACCAGCTCCTCACCACGTACGACTTCCACCAGCGCGTGGTGGAATTCGAACGCGCCGCCGCCCTCACGCCGATCCGCTGACGCCATGACACGATCCCATTCCATCCCGGCGCGCGCGCGGCGCCGAGTCCCGACGGCGACGAGGTCCGCCGGCATGCCGGCCGCCGTGGTCCTGCTGCTGCTCGCCGGCTGCGGGCGCGACGATGCGCCGAAGGCGGCGGTGACACCGACGGACGCGGGCGTGCCGGTGCGCGTGACGACGCTCGGGCAGGGCGGTGGTGCGGCCGGTCAGCGGCTCACCGTGAGCGGGACGCTGGCCGGCAAGGAGGAGGTGGCGCTCGCCTTCAAGATCGGCGGCGTGATCGCTCGCATTGCGGTCGATCCGGGCGACGCGGTGCGCGCCGGTCAGGTGCTGGCGGAGCTGCGCCCCACCGAGATCGCCGCGCAGGTCGCCAGCGCCGCCGAGGGGCGGAACAAGGCCGAGCGTGACCTCGCGCGTGTGACGCGGCTGTATGCGGACAGCGTGGCGACGCTCGAGCAGCTCCAGGATGCGCGCACCGCGCTCGAGGTGGCCTCCAACACGCAACGGGTGGCGCAGTTCAACGCTGACTATGCCGTGATCCGTGCGCCCGGCGACGGCATCGTGCTTGGGCGGATGGCCGAGCCCGGGCAGGTGGTGGAGCCGGGGCGGAGCGTGCTGTCCGTGCGGCGGAACGGGCGCGGGATGGTCGTGCGGATCGGGCTGCCCGATCGCGACGCGGTGCGGGTGCGGGACGGCGACGTGGCGGACATCACCTTCGATGCGATGCCGGGGGCGCACTTTCCGGGTCGCGTGACGCAGCGTGCCGCCGCCGCCACCCCGGGTACGGGTGACTACCTCGTGGAGGTCACACTCGGCAGCGCCGCACAGGCCCTCCCCACCGGCATGGTAGCGCGTGTGCAGCTCCTGCCGTCCCGCCAGCCGTCGTCCACGGGCGCGGCGCGGGTGTTGGTGCCGCTCGATGCACTGATCGATGCCGACGCCGATTCGGCGGCGGTGTTCGTGCTCAGCGCCGACCGTCGCTCCGTGCGCCGACAGCCCGTGCACCTTGCCGACGTGGCGGAGGCGCTGGAGACGGCGCTGGTGCCGGTGACCGCCGGCCTGGCCGGCACCGAGACGATCGTCACCGCCGGCGTCTCGCGGCTGGTGGACGGGACGAAGGTCCGCATCGTGGCGGCTCCGGCGGTGACGGGCCAGCCGTGAAGCTCATCGACTACTTCGTCCGCAACGCCCAGCTCACGCTGGTGCTGCTGTTCGCGCTGCTGGCCGCCGGCGTGCAGGCGCTGCTGACCATCCCGCGTGCGGAGGACCCGCTGATCGAGTTTCCCGGCTTCACCATCGTCGCCGTGAATCCCGGCGCGGCGCCGGGCGACGTCGAGCAGCTGGTGGTGAACCCGATCGAGAAGCGGCTCAAGGAGCTGTCGGACATCAAGAAGATCCGCACCACGATTGCCGACGGCATCGGCGTGATCTTCATCGAGTTCAACACCGGCACCGTCGTGCGTGAGAAGAAGGACGACGTGATCCGCGAGGTGAACCAGCTTCGCCCCACCCTGCCGCCGGAGCTGGCGTTGCTGGACGTGCTGGAGAACAGCACCGGCACGGTGAACATCCTGCAGTACGCGCTGACGTCCGCGACGGCACCATACGCCACGCTCGACGCGCGGAGCCGCGCCCTGAAGGACCTGTTCGCCTCGGTCCCCGGGGTGCGGGCGGTGGAGCGCGTGGGCGCGCCGGTGCGCGAGGTGCAGGTCTCCCTCGACCTCGGACGCCTCGGCGCCCTGCACCTGCCGCTGCACGCCGTCCTCGGCGCGCTGGGCAGCGAAAGCGCGAACGTGCCCGGCGGCTCGGTGGATGTCGGGCGCAAGCAGTTCGTGGTGAAGACCAGCGGCTCCTTCACGTCGCTGGACCAGGTGCGGAACACCGTGGTCGGTGGGACGGCCAGCCAGGTGGTGCGCCTGCGTGACGTGGCCGCCGTGCAGTGGGGCTACGCCGACGCCACGCACATCACGCGGCACGATGGCGAGCGTGCGGTCTTCCTCGCGGTGAGCATGCGTGCCGGTGCCAACATCACCGACGTCGCGCCCGCGGTGGCGGCCGTCGCGGACGAGTTCCGGCAGGCGCTGCCGGCCGGCATGTCCCTGCAGCAGGCGTTCGACCAGAGCGAGAACGTGAAGAGCCGGCTGGGGCGCCTGGTCGAGGACTTCGGCATCGCCATCGCGCTGGTCCTGCTCACGCTGCTCCCGCTCGGGCTGCGGGCGGCGGGTGTCGTGATGGTCTCGATCCCGCTGTCGCTGGCCGTCGGCACGGTGCTGCTGCAGCATTCCGGCTTCACGCTCAACCAGCTCACGATCGTCGGGTTCGTGATCGCGCTCGGCCTGCTGGTGGACGACTCGATCGTGGTGGTGGAGAACATCTCGCGCTTCCTGCGCCGTGGCATGCCGCGGCAGCAGGCGGCGATCGCCGCCACGCGGCAGATCACCCCGGCGATCCTGGGGGCCACCGGCACGCTGATCTTCGCGTTCGTGCCACTGATGCTGCTCCCGGGTGGCCCCGGTGACTACATCCGGTCGTTGCCGGCGGCGGTGATCTCCACCATCCTGGCGTCGCTGGTGGTGTCGCTCGTCGTCATCCCGTTCCTGGCCAGCGTCGTGATGCCCCGCGCCACCGATGTCCATGGCAACCGGGTGCTGCGATGGCTGGAGCACACGATCGATGCCACCTACACGCCGTTGCTGCACCGCGCACTGGCGCGCCCCGTGGCGACGCTCGGCGTCGCGCTGGCGCTCTTCGCCGGCTCGCTGGCCCTGATCCCCCTGATCGGCTTCTCGCTCTTTCCGAAGGCGGGCATCCCGCAGTTCCGTGTCACGGTGCAGATGCCGGACGATGCCAGCATCGCGCACACCGACAGCGCGGCACGCTTCGTCGAGCGTACGCTGCGCGCGCGCCCCGAGGTGGCGCATGTGCTGACCAACGTCGGGCACGGGAATCCCTACGTGTACTACAACGTCATGCCGGTGAACAACCGCGCGAACTTCGCGGAAGTGGTGGCCCGCGTCACGGCCTTCGATCCGCGGGCGACACCGCGGATGCTCGACTCACTGCGCACGATCTTCGACGGGTACCCCGACGGGCGCATCGCCGTGCTGGAGTACGAGAACGGCCCGCCGCTGGAGGCGCCGATCGCCATCCGGTTCCTCGGGCCGGACCTGGACACCCTGCGCATGCTGGCGGGACGGTTCGAGCGGCTGCTGGCGGCGATTCCGGGCACACGGGACATCGACAACCCGCTCGGCACGCGCCGCTCCAACATCCGCCTGACCGCGGACCGCGCCCGCGCCGGCCTGCTGGGCGTGCAGGTGGTGGACGTCGACCGGGTGGTGCGACTGGGGCTGGCCGGCCTGCCGGCGGGGCGGATCCAGGACACCGATGGGGAGGCATACGACGTGACCGCCCGGCTGGCGCGCAGCGGCCGCGCCACGCCCGGCGCGCTGCGACAGCTCTACGTGCCGGCCCAGACCGGGGCCCACGTGCCGCTCGCCCAGGTCGCGACGCTCTCGCTCGAGAGCGCCCTGCCCCGCATCGATCACTACGACACACAGCGGAGCGTCGCCGTCACGGCGGAGGTCCGCACCGGGTTCAACACCGACCGCCTCACCCGCATCGCGATGGACTCGCTGGCCTCGTGGGAGCTGCCCGCCGGCTACCGATGGCGTGCGGCGGGAGAGATCGAGAGCCGGGAGCAGAGCTTCGGCGGCTTCGGCGGCGCGATCCTGCTGGCGACCTTCGGTATCCTCGTCGTGCTGATCCTGGAGTTCAAGACCTTCAAGAGCATGCTGATCGTGGCGTCGGTGATCCCGCTTGGCGTGATCGGCGGCATGGTCGGCCTGTTCCTGAGCGGCTACACGCTGAGCTTCACCGCGATGATCGGCTTCGTGGCGCTGATCGGCATCGAGATCAAGAACTCGCTGCTGCTGGTGGACTACACCAACCAGCTGCGTGCCGCAGGCGCCGGCATCGACCATGCGATCGAGGAGGCCGGCCGGGTGCGGTTCCTGCCGATCGTCCTGACCACCGCCACCGCCATCGGCGGCCTGCTGCCGCTCGCGCTGCAGGGGTCGAGTCTCTACAGTCCGCTCGCGATCGTGATCATCGGCGGGCTGGTCTCCTCACTGCTGCTGTCGCGGCTCGTCACGCCGGTGCTGTACAAGCTCCTGCCGCCGGCGGTGGACGCAGCCGACGACGCGGACGCGGCGCAGGCGCTGGCCATGGCCCTGCCGTGAGGTGCGCGACCTGGTGGCCTGTAATCGAAGTCCGGATAGCACACCGCCGGCCGGGGCGCCTGGTTGGCCAGGCGAACACCGCAGCAATACCAGCGGTATTGCGGGGATCTTCAACGCCGTCAGCCGGGATGCCCCGACCGGCGAGTGCGTCCGGAACGTCGATCACACGCCACTAGAGCCCCACCCCGCTGCCCGGCTTCTCCCGGCGGTACTGGCGCAGGTCGTGCCACCACTGCGTGCAGGCGGCGGTGATGGCATCGGTGGCGGCGGTGAGCCGTGCCGGCCCGGCGCCGCCCACGCGCACCCACGGCTTGCCGAGCCGCTCGAGGTGGAACATCAGGCGATCGTGGAACCAGTCACGGTCGCTCGACATCACGCGCACGCCGTCGGCCACCCAGGCGATGTCGGGGTCGCAGAGGAGGTACAGGTCGATCGGCTGGCGTGCGGCCACTTCCCAGACGTGGGCTGGCACCGGCTGCCGCAGCCACTCGGTCCAGATGGCGGTGACGATCGCCTCCGTGTCGCTCACGCAGAGCCCGCGGGCGCGGCGCTGCGCGTCGCGGATCAGCACCTGCTGGCCGTCGGTGACGAGGATCGCGTCCAGTTCGGTCCACTGGTGGTGCGGCACACCGGTCGTGAAGGTGCGCCCGTACTCGTCCACCCAGGCCGTGTCGTAGACGTGCGCGATCTGCTCCGAGAGCGTGGACTTGCCCACCGATTCGCCGCCCACCAGCGCGACCGTCCGCACGAACCAGGGGCGGGCGGCCGGCGCCAGCAGGTCCCAGTGCCGCCAGGGGTCCTGCCGGATGTCCGCTCCGTGCACCTCGTGCCGGCGACGGTCCACATGCACGAACTCGGCACCGAGGCCGGCGGCGATGCCGTGGTGATCCGGGTCGCCGGCGAAGACGTGCGTGACCTCGGGGGCGAGGATGTCGAGCGCCGCGATCCACTCCGCCGTGTTGCCCCGGTCCTCGCCCGGCCGCGGCGGGAGCGCCGATTCCGGCACCACCACGCGCGCCCAGGGGCAGCTCTCCACCAGCCAGCGCCAGCGCACATCCCACGGGATCGGGTCGTCCCAGCGGCGTTCGAGCACGATCGTGGTGCGTTCGCAGCGCGCGCGCGCGGCCTCGAACAGCGCCAGGTGGCCGCGGTGCACCGGCAGGAACCGGCCGACCATCAGGGCATGTGACATCAGGGCGGGGCGAGGGGCGGGCGGCACCGGCGGGGCCGCCGACGGGACTGGCGCCAGGGCGAGGGCGCGTCCGGGGGAAGAATGCACGGCCGGCGCGGTGTGCGGAATCTCGGGGCTCGATCGTCCTCGGGCGGTACGGCGGGGTAGACGCGCCTCGCCGGGGCGCGGCGCGTGTCGCGTCGCACCACGCCGCACCACACGCCGGACCGCCCTGCCCCAGATGCCCGCCAGACCACTCGTCCTCCCTGCCCGCCCGGCGACGCCGCTGTCGGTGCCCGCGATCACGCAGGCGCCCGACTCGGCCATCCCGATCGCGGAGCTGCTGGCGGCGCTGTCGCATGCGCTGGACCTCACCGAGGGCGCGCCCGCCGGCCACACCCTGCGCAGCTGCATGATCGCGATGCGTGTCGCCGACGACATCGGGCTGCCGACCGCGGACCGGACGGCGCTGTACTACGCCATGCTGCTCAAGGACGCCGGCTGCTCCAGCAACGCGGCGCGCATCACGGCGCTCTTCGGCAGCGACGACCACGCGGTCAAGCCGCGGATGAAGATCGTGGACGCCAACCATCCGCTTCGCCTGGCCGTCGAGACGTTCCGCAACGCCGGTGGCGGGCGCGGCCTGCGCAGCCGCATCGCGCACTTCATGGGGATCGCGCGCGGGGGCGGCGTCACGCGGGAACTCATCGCCATCCGCTGCGAGCGCGGCGCCGCGATCGCGCGCCAGATGGGATTCCCCGAGGCCACCTGCCGGGCCATCCGGTCACTCGACGAGCACTGGAACGGGCACGGCCATCCCGAGGGGCTGCGCGAGCGCGCGATCCCGCTGCTTTCGCGCATCGCCAATCTCGCCCAGACGATCGACATCTTCGTCGGCGCACAAGGTGTGGATGCCGCCATGCGCATGGTGCGCGACCGCCGGAAGAGCTGGTTCGATCCCCAGCTCGCCGACCTCGTGCTCGGCTGGCGCGGCGACACCGCCTGGTGGACCTGGCTGCGCGACACGGCACCAGAGCTCGAGGTCACGGCGATGGAGCCCTCCGACCCGCAGCGGATGGTGAACGACCGCGGCCTGGACCTCGTCGCGCAGTCCTTCGCCGACATCGTGGACGCCAAGTCGCCATTCACGTACCGGCACAGCACCAATGTCGCGCGCTGGGCCCGGGCGATCGGGACCCGCTTCTTCCGGAGCGAGACGGAGCTCGTGCGCCTCTCCCGCGCCGGCCTGCTGCACGACGTGGGCAAGCTCGGGGTCTCCAACACGATCCTCGACAAGGACGGACCGCTGGACGCCACCGAGCGCGAGCTGGTGCAGGCGCACCCCATCCACACGTGGGAGATCCTGCGCCGCGTGCGCGTCTTCTCGGGGTTCGCGAAGATCGCCTCACTTCATCACGAAAAGCTCGACGGCAGCGGCTACCCGTGGGGCGTGCCGGCGGAGGGGCTGGACCTCCAGGCGCGGATCCTGGTGGTGGCCGACATCTTCGAGGCGCTCACCGCCGACCGGCCCTATCGCGCCGGCATGCCGATCCCCGCCGCACTGGCGCTGCTGGCCCGCGACCGTGGCACGAAGCTCGATCCGCAGGTGCTCGATGCCCTCGAGGATGCGTCAGGCGAAATCCCTCTCCAGCCGGCGTCGCCGTCGGGGATGTGACCGTGCGGTGACGGGACGGGTCGACGCTGGGCCCCGGACAGGGCATCTTGCCTGCTGCCCTGCCCTGTCTTCGACCTGATTCGCTCATGACGCAGTCCCCGATCACGATCCACAAGTTCGGCGGTGCCGCACTGGCCGATCTGTCCGCCTTCCGCCACGCCGCGACGATCGTCGTGCTGCACGGCGGTGCCAGTCCCGTCGTGGTGGTCTCCGCCATGCGCGGTGTGACCGACGCGCTGGCCGCTGCCGCCACCGCCGCGCCGACCTCCGCGCGGCGCACGCTGGCCAGCCTCGCCGCGCGGCATCGCGCGGTGGCGAAGGGCATCATCCCGGACCGCGCTGCACGCGCGACGCTCGATGCGGCGATCACGGCGGTCTTCGACGGCCTCGTGGCCACCTGCACCGCGCGCCGGCGCGGTGCGCTCACGCCGCCGGACCTGGACTTCGTCATGTCGCGCGGCGAGGTGCTGGCGACGGCGCTCATGACGGCCGAGCTGCGCGAGCGCGGGCGCACCGCCGTCGCGATCGATGCGGCGAAGCTGGTGCACACCGATGGCGTGGCCGGCAACGCCTCCCCCGACGTCCCGAAGACGAAGGCGGCGGCGGCGAAGCTCGTGCTCCCGGTGCTCGCGCGTGGCGCGATCCCGGTGGTGCCCGGCTTCATCGGGCGCGGGCGCCGCGGTGGCGTGGTGACGCTCGGCCGCGGCGGCACCGATGTGACCGCGACACTGCTGGCGCGCGTGCTGCACGCGCCCACCGTGATGCTCTGGAAGGACGTGCCCGGCCTGCTCACCGCCGATCCGCGGATCGTGCCGGATGCGCGACTGATCCCGTCGCTGCACGTGCGCGAGGCGGCCGAGCTGGCGTACCACGGGGCCAAGATCCTGCATCCGCGCGCACTGATCGGGCTCCCGGCCACCACCCGGCTCTACCTGCGGCCACTGGCCGACCCGACCGCGCCGGGCACCGAGATCTCGTCGTACGCCACCGTCGGGAAGACGCAGCGCGGCAAGCCGGCACTGCCGGTGAAGGCGCTGGCGGTGATCACCGACCAGGCGCTGGTGACGATCGTCGGCAACGGCATGGCCGGCCTTCCCGGTGTCGCGGCCCGCGCCCTCGGTGCGCTCGAGCAGCTCGACATCTCGGTCTCGCTGATCTCGATGGCATCGTCGGAACACAGCCTCTGCATCGCGGTGCCCGGCAGCGTGGCGAACGCCGTCACCCGCGCCTGGTCGGAGGTCTTCGCGGCGGAGCTCGCGCGTCGCGACATCGAGTCGATCGACGTGCGCCGCAAGGTGGCGACGCTCGCGATCGTCGGGCTGGGCATGGCCGGCACGCCGGGTGTGTCGGCCCGGCTCTTCGACGCGCTGGCGCAAAGCCGCGTGAACGTGGTGGCGATCGCGCAGGGCGCCAACGAGATGAACGTGTCGGTCGTGATCGACGACAGGGCGGCCGCCGTCGCGCAGCGTGCGGTGCACGCCGCCTTCCGCCTCGACAAGATCGGCGGCGGCGATGCCGGCGCGCGGCTCCACGCCGACGTGATCGTGCTTGGCTTCGGCCTCATCGGCCGCGAGCTCGCACTGCAGCTCGCGAAGCGCCGCACCCCGGAGGGAGGCCGTCTCACGGCGCCGGTGCGGGTGGTGGCGGTGATCGACCGCAGCGGCTACGTGTTCGACCCGCGCGGCCTCACGCCGCGCAAGCTCACGCAGCTCGCCGAGGCGAAGGCCGCCGGCAAGCCGCTGGCGGTGCAGGCGGATGGCGTGCGCTCCACCGACGAGGCCGCGCTGCGCGCCATCGCGACCCACGCGCTCGAACGCCCGATCCTGGTGGATGTCACGGCCTCGGAGACGAGCGCCACGCTCGAGACGGCGATCGGCGCCGGCATGGACCTCGTGCTCGCCAACAAGCGTCCGCTGGTGACCTCCGGCCGCAACGGCAAGGGCCTCGCCCGCCTGGCGGCCGCCCGCGGCCGCAGGATGCTGCACGAGGCCACCGTCGGCGCCGGACTGCCGGTGATCGACACGATCAGCAAGCTCGCCGCCTCGGGGGACCGCATCCTGCAGATCGAGGGGTGTCCCTCCGGCACGCTCGGCTTCCTGTTCAGCGAGATGTCGCGGGGCACGAGGTTCTCGGTGGCGCTGCAGTCGGCGATGGCGAAGGGCTACACCGAGCCCGACCCGCGTGACGACCTGTCGGGCATGGACGTGGCACGGAAGGCGCTGATCCTGGGCCGGCTGCTCGGCTACGGCGGGGAGCTGGCCCAGATCAAGGTCGAGTCGCTGGTGCCGGTGCCGATGCGCAAGCTGCCGCTGGCGGAGTTCCTGGCCCGCGCGCCCGAACTCGATGCGGCATGGGCCACGCGGGTGCGCGACGCGCAGGTGCGCGGCGAGGTGCTGCGCTACCGCATCATCGTCACCAGCAAGGAGGTGCGGGTGGGCGTGGTGGCGGTGGATGCCAGCAGCCCGCTCGGTGCGCTCGGCGGCACCGACAACCTCTTCTCGTTCACCACCACGCGGTACCGCACCAACCCGCTCGTCATCACGGGGCCGGGCGCGGGCGCGGGTGTCACCGCCGCCGGCGTGTTCACCGACGTGCTCACGCTGGCCGAGCAGCGATGAGCGCCAGCGTGCAGGTCTGCGACGCCTGCGGGGCCCGCGCGAGTGCACTGGATCCGCGGGTGGACTGCGGCCAGTGCGGCGGGCTGCTGCACCTGGAGCATCCGCAGCCCCCCACCTGCACCACCGCGCTGCGCGAGTTCTTCGACGTGCGCCTGCTGCCGGCGCGCGGACCTCGCGGAGCCGGTCCGGCGGACAGCGGCGTGTGGCGCTTCCGCGAGCTGGTGATGCCCGGCGTCCGGGATGCCGACATCGTGACGCAGGCCGAGGGCAACACGCCGCTGCTGGCGCGGGCACGCGTGGCGCAGTGGGCGGGGGTGGAGGAACTGCTGCTCAAGCACGAGGGACACAACCCCACCGGCTCGTTCAAGGATCGCGGCATGACGGTGGCGATCACGCAGGCGAAACGGATCGGCGCCACGGCGGTCGCCTGCGCCAGCACGGGGAACACGTCGTCGGCGCTCGCCTCGTACGCGGCGCTGGCGGGATTGCGCGCGCTGGTGCTGGTGCCGGCCGGCAAGGTGGCCCTCGGCAAGCTCTCGCAGACCATCGCCTACGGCGCGCAGACGCTGCTGGTGCGAGGCGACTTCGACGACTGCCTCCGGCTGGCGCGCGAGGCCTCCGAGCAGCTCGGCGTCTACCTCGCGAACTCGATCAATCCGTGGCGGCTCGAGGGCCAGAAGACGATCATCTTCGACCTGCTGCAGCAGCTGCGCTGGGTGTCACCCGACTGGCTGGTGCTGCCGGCGGGGAACCTCGGCAACACCGCGGCGTTCGGGGCCGCCCTGCGCGAGGCGCTGCGGCTGGGCCTCATCGATCGCGCGCCGCGCCTGGCCTGCGTGCAGGCGGCCGGCAGCGCGCCGTTCGCCGCCAGCTTCCGCGACGGCTTCGCCACCCGGCACACGGTGCGTGCCGAGACGATCGCCACCGCCATCCGCATCGGTGATCCCGCCAGCTACGATCGCGCCGTGCGGGCGATCCGCGAGACCGACGGCGTAGTGCTCTCGGTGCGGGACGACGAGCTGCTGGAGGCGAAGGCGGTGATCGACGCCAGCGGCGTGGGTTGCGAGCCGGCCAGCGCCGCCAGCGTGGCCGGTGTGCGTGCACTCGTGCGTGATGGAACCATCCGGGCCGGGCAGCGCGTCGTGGCGCTGCTGACCGGGCACATGCTCAAGGATCCCGAGGTCATGCTGTCATACCACCGCGAGATGGAACCGCCGCCGCCGTTCGCCAACCGCAGCATCGAGATCGATGCCAGCATCGAGGCCCTCGCGCGCGTGCTGCGCGCCCCCGCGGCGGAGGCGCCGTGAGCGGCAACATCACCATGCGCGCCACGGTCAGCGTGCCTGCCAGCACCTCCAACCTCGGCAGCGGCTTCGACTGCGTCGGCATGGCGGTGGACCGCTGGCTGACGGCGTCGGTGAAGGTCGGTGACGGGGTGGTGGGCGTGCGCATGTCGCGGGCCGGCACGCTGGCTGGCCTGCGCCTCAACGCGAAGGACGATCTCGTCTACGAGGGGTTCGCGGCTGCCTGTGCCCGGAAGGGCCAGGAGGTGCCGTCCGGGCTGGCGTTCGACGTCACCTCGACGATCCCGGTGGCGCGTGGGCTCGGCTCGTCGGCGGCCGCGCTGGTGGCCGGCGCGGCGCTCGCCGACATCGCGCTCGGGCTCGGGCTCGGGCGTGACGGCGTCGCCCTGCTGGTGTCACAGATCGAGGGGCATCCCGACAACGCCGCACCGGCCTCGTTCGGCGGTGCGATGCTCGGTGTCGCACGCAACGACGCCACCGCCACCGCCCCCTGCACCTATGCGTTCTCGACCCTGCGTGTGCATCCCACGCTGGCCTTCATCTTCGCCGTGCCGCCACTGGAAGTGACCACGGCGGCGGCGCGTGCGGTGCTGCCGAAGACCGTGCCATTCGGTGACGCGGTGATGGCGGTGCAGCGGAGCGCGGCGCTGGTGCATGGCCTGGCCAATGCCGATGCCGACCTGCTGGCGCGGGCGCTGGACGACGTGCTCCACGTGCCATACCGCCGCGAGCTGGTGCCGGGCTACGACGACGTGGTTGCCGCGGCGCGGGCCGCCGGTGCGTTCGGCGCCACCCTCAGCGGCAGCGGGTCCGCCCTGCTGGCGGTGAGCCACCGGGTGCACGCCCCGGCGGTGGCCGGTGCGATGGCGGGTGCCTTCGCCGCCAGCGGGCTGGAGGCGGAGACGTTCGTGACCGAGGGGGTCGTGCGGGGGCTGGAGCGAACACCGGCCTGAACGGCATCGAAACCCAGGCACGGCCGTCCCCGTAGGCTCCATCAACCCTCACCATCGGTGCTGCCATGATCGCTGCCCTGCTCCGGCTCTTCGCGCTTCGCCCCATCCTCGCCGGCAGCCTGCTCGGCATCCCGGTGCTGATGCTCATCCTGCTCGGACTGGCCACGGCACTCTTCCTCAAGCTGCTGCTGGTGGCGGTGCCCGTGATCGCGGTGTTCTGGCTCGTGCGTCGCTTCCTGCGCACCACGCAGGCCGAGCCCGTGCAGACGCTCTGACACCGCCGGTGGCGGATACCGCGACGGCCGCGTCCCGACGGGGACGCGGCCGTCGCGTGTTTCAGGGCACTCCGAGCGGCATTGCCGTTCGGTGCGATCAGCGGAAGATGTCGAAGCTGCCCAGCAGCCACCACAGGAAGAGGAATATCAGGACGGTGCTGAAGCAGCCGCCACCGAGCTTCTTCGCCCCGTAGCCGGCCGCGACGCCACGCAGCAGTTTGCTCATCGGTTCACTCCAGTCGTCGGGGAGGATGCGCAGTCACGCGCGGAGGACAGGGGCGCGCCGCCATCGTCGGCGACGGCCCGGGCGTTGCATGCAGGCAGTGACACAGAAGCGAGCGACACTGGCAGGCATGCACGGATGGATCCAGCGGAGAGCGTCATCATGCACTACGGACGGCAGGCGCGCGAAGATTCGGTGGTGCCGGTGCTCGTGCTGCTCGGCGCCGTGGCAGCGCTCGCCGTGACGGCGATCGCGATGCGGCGCCGTGTCGCGCCGCGACGGGAGCGCCGGACCGCGCGCGCCCTGACGGAGGCTGCGCACGCCGTGGCACCGGTGGCGGCAGCGCGCGACGGCGATGCACAGGATGCCGGCAGCGGCAGCGGGGCGCTGGTGCACCGGCGATACGAAGTGCGGCTCGTGGGCACGGGCCACACCGTGGCGTCGATCTGCCGACTCATGCACGGCCACCTGGCGGAACTCGCGCCGTCGGGCTTCGCGGACTTCGAGAAGACGCGTGGCGATGACGACCGGCTGCGCGCCGGCGACGAGTACGACATCACCATGCTCGGGCCGTGGAACGGCCGTGTGCGCGTGGCCGAGGTGAGCGAGGAGCACTTCACGCTGGTCACGCTGGACGGCCACCCCGAAGCCGGCCACATCACCTTCAGCGCGCGCGACGCGGAGGCGGAGGCCGAGACGCCCGGTGCACCTGCGCTGCACGCCGTGATCGAGTCATGGGCCCGCGCGCGCGACGGCGTGGTGGATGCCGCGTACTCCACGCTGGGGATCGGCCGGCAGGTGCAGACGGAGGTCTGGGTGACGTTCCTGCAGCGGCTGGCCACGCTGGCCGGCGTGTCGGGCACTCCGGAGGTCCGCATCACGACCGAGGAACTCGCGACACCCGCAGCGCCGCCGGCCGTCGATGCCTGAGCAGGCGATACCGGCGGCGCCGGCGCTCGATCCCCGGCTGGCCGCGCGCCTGGCCGAGATCGCGCTGATGGAGCCCACGGTGGACCTCGCCAGGCGCGAGAGCTATGTCACGGCGCAGGGCTGGCACCTGGATGCGCGGGAAGCCGCGCTGCCTGCGGAGGCGCCAGGCCCTCCCGGGGCCGACGGCTCGTTCGCGGTGGCGTGCCACATCCTCGAGCAGTACGCGTTCCCGCCGCGACGACTCATCCGCGGCAGCTTCGACCCGGCCGCACCGCTCGACAACCGCGCGATGCTGCTGACCGCGCGCTATCTCTGGATGACTTTCGAGCTGCCGGTGCGGGTGAGCCGCGTGATCGACATGACGCGCGCAGGGCAGCATGGCAGTGAACACGTGTGGGGCTACAGCTACCAGACCCTGGCCGGTCATCTGGAGCGCGGTGAAATCACCTTCGAGATCGTGAAGGTCATCGACAGCGGTGCGGTCGTGTTCCGCATCCACTCCTTCTCGCAGACCGGGCACATCGCGAACCTCGTGCACCGGCTCGGCTTCCGGCTCGTGGGCCGGCGCCTGCAGCGGCGGTTCGCGGAGGAATCGCTGCGCAACATGCAACTGCTGGTGGCGCAGCATCTGTCGGCAACCGCGCCGGCAGGCACAGGCGGGACGCCCGCCGGATGACTCCGGGGGCCGGACGCCAGCGTCGGGATCCGTTACCCGCCTGTGCCACCGTGTGGCACGCACGCGGATGACATCGGGAGACCCGACGTCCGCACGCCAGCGTCGGCGTGCGCTCCGCGTGCGCACCGGTCACGCGTCACATGCCGCTATGGCATGACCTTCTTGCCCGAGACGAGCCCGATGATCAGGGCGATGACGGCGAAGACGACGAACACCATGAACAGCGTCTTGGCGATGCCGGCAGATGCCGCGGCCAGACCGCCGAAGCCGAACAGGCCGGCGACGAGTGCCAGCACGAGGAAAGCGAATGCCCAGCGCAACATGTGAGTCTCTGGCGTGAAATCGGTCACTCAGGCGGGCGCACTCCGCACCCGCAGGGAGTCAGCGGGTGGAATCGTGGGTGTCGTGGCGTGACTCGTACTCGGCCACTTCCTTCTCGGCCGCGTCGCGCGTCTTGCCGTAACGTTCCTGGATCTTCCCGATGAGCTGGTCGCGCTTTCCGGCGACGACGTCGAGATCGTCGTCGGTGAGCTTGCCCCACTGCTCGCGCACCTTGCCCTTCGCGGTCTTCCAGCTGCCTTCGATGGTATCCCAGTTCATGGCATCTCCTGTGTCAGGAAAACAAAAAAGGCGTGGCACGGCGCATGAGAGCGCCATGGTCCACGCCTTCGACTGACGAGGTCGATCCCCCCGTCCGCCAAGGAAACTCCACCTGTGCTGCCGGTGGAGTCGATGTCACATACACCACGGAGACTTCGCAAGTTCCGTGCTTGTCCCCTGGTCGCGGCACCGGCCGCGACCAGGGATCAGTTGTACTGCAGCAGCAGCTCCAGTCGCTGGCGGAGGTCCGCCAGCTGCTTCGACTTGAATGCGTGCTTCGTCTCCTCCAGCACCTCCACCGTGTGCTGTATCGCCGCCGTGAGCTGTGAGCCGCGCGCGCAGTTCATGATCTGGCAGGCATGCGACTCCACCGGCGCACCGGCCAGCGCGCGGCCAAGCTGCTCGAGGTCGGTCAGCGACCCCATCACGTTGCGCAGCGCCAGCGAGAGGAAGGTGTCCGCCGTCGGCGCCCCGGGGCCCCGCTGCGTCGCGAGCTGGTCGTAGCGCAGCCGCATGTCGTTCAGGCGCAGTTCCGCATCCTGCATGGCGCGGAACGAGCGGAATCGGGCCACCGCCGCGTTCACGCGCACCTCGAGCTCGGAGAACTGCACCGGCTTGGTGAGGTACGCGGCCACCGGCAGCTCGATGCACGCCACCGCCGAACGCACGCTGGGGAAGCCGGTGAGGATGATGACGGGCAGCCCGCCCCGTACCTGTGCCACCCGCCGCACCAGCGCGAGGTCGTTGTTGCCCGGCATCTCCAGGTCGGTGATGAGCAGGTCGAACTGCTCATCCACCACCAGCTCCAGTGCCCGCGGGCCGTCGGCGGCCGTCTGCACCTCGTAGCCCTCGCGCCGCAGCAGGTCTGCCGTCGACTGGAGGAACGTGTCTTCGTCGTCCGCGATCAGGATTCGCCCGCGCGTCATGCCGTCACTCCGGGAACCGTGCTCCCAGCCAGGGGAATTCGTGCGATGAACTCGGCACCGCCACCCGCGGCATCCGTGAGCTCGATGCTGCCACCCGCCGCATCGAGGGCGCGGCGCACCAGCGCCAGCCCGAGGCCCATGCCGCCGGTCGAGAGCTGCGACAGCTTGGTCGAGATGAAGGGCTCAAAGATGCTCTCGCGAAGCTCCGGGGGCACGCCCGGCCCCCGATCCGACACGCGGAGCACGAACTCGTCGCCCTCGATCGAGCCCCGCACCATCACCCGGGCACCGGGCGGCGAGGCTTCGATGGCGTTCTGCACGAGGTTGTACACACACTGCCTCAGGATGGAGTTCGGGAGCCGCACGACCGCCGCCACACCGCCCAGCTCGACATCCACGCTCACCCCGGTGTTGCGATTGACCTGCTCCAGGAACGCGACGGCGTCACCCACCACGGTCTGCACCGGGGCGTGCGAGCTCGATTCCGTCTCGGGCCTGTAGGTCTCGTAGAGCTGCCGCGTGACCTGGCTGATGCGCTGCACCTCACGCTCGATCGCCCCAACGTACTTGATGTGGGGGTGGGTCGGCGGGATGGCGTCCTTGATGAGCAGGAAGGCACTCTGGATGCCCGCGAGCGGATTGTTGATCTCGTGCGCGATCCGCGCCGCGAGCCTCCCCATCGTGCTCATCGTCTCGGCCTGCCGCAGCGCCTCCTCGGCGTGCCGGCGATCCGTGATGTCGGCGAACATCCCCAGCAGGCGCATCGCCAGGCCCTCCGGGGTGCGCAGCACCACCCGCCCGCGATCGATGAAGTCATGCCAGCGACCCGACGCACTCCGCACGCGGTACTCCGCGTCGAAGGCATCGGAGCGGCCCGCGACGTGGTCGCGCAGGCGGTCCTCCACCCGCGCGCGGTCCTGCGGATGCACCAGCAGGAGCCAGTCCTGCATGTGTGAGTGCCCGTTGCCGGACGCGTACCCCAGCCGGCGCCAGAGCTGCTCCGAGCGGGTGACGATGCCGGTGTGCAGGTCCCACTCCCAGAGCCCGTCGGTGGTGGACTGCAGCGCCCGGTCGAGCGTGGCCCGCTCGTCCAGGCGCGCCGAGTACGACACGTTCTGCGCCAGCCGCAGCGCCAGGGCCAGCAGCACCGACACGGCGATGCCGAGCAGGAGGAGCACGTCGCTGAGCGTGGAGGGCGTGACCAGTGCCGTGCTCAGCGACGGCCAGACGCCGATCCGCCAGTCCGGGCCGCCGCGGATGATCGGCTCCTCCATGATCGCGCGAGCCCCCCCCGCCGGCAGCGGCGACGAGGCACTGAGCCATCGATGACGCGTGCCGATCGCGACCTCGAATCCCTGCAGCGTGTCGCTCGCGATGGCCCCGAGCAGGCGCCGCGCGTCGATCAGGCCCACGAACAGGTCGGTGCAGGTGCCGGCCTGGCAGCGCGGCACCACCATCAGCGCCTGGCTGGAGTCCGCCGCGAACGGGATGAAGCGCGTGACACCGCCCAGCTGCCGGATGGCGGCGGCGTGCGTGGCCAGCGCGCGGGTGACGCTGTCGCCGCGCGCCGCGGGCGTGACGCGGTCCATGCCGCGGCGCGCACCGGTGCTGTCGAGCCAGAGCACGGACTGGAGCCCGGAGACATCCTGCACCATCTGCGTCACGAATGCCAACCACATCGTGTCCGGGCTGCTGCTGTACCGCGCCATGCGCTGCAACGTGCGCTGCGTGACGCGCAGCTCGCGGCCGATCGCCACCCGGTTGGCCTTCGCCGCCACGCGGCTCCGCTCCTGCAGCTGCAGCCCCTCGCTGTGCAGCAGCGCGCGCCAGACGAACAGCACCGTCACCAGCGACCCCGCCCCCACCGACAGCGGCAGCCAGGCCGGCGGCGGCGCGAAACCGGTCTTCTTGCTCCACGCCATCGCGTTGAAGTGTGTCGCGAACACGATCGCGCAGACCGTGGACTGCAGCGACGAGCCGAGCAGCGGCCCGTACTTCACCCCTTCCAGGAACCCGAGCAGCTGGCCCGCGATCACCGTCGTGGCCAGCAGCATCACGGTGCCGCCGGCGCCGGCCAGCACGATCGACGGCCAGAGCCCGCGCTGCCGCGAGAGGATCGAGAGCAGCCCGATGCCGCCGAGCACGAGGAAGGCGCCGCTCGAGAGCGCGACCTGGCCCGGCACGGTGCCGTGCCAGACCACACCCGATGGCGGCGTCACCCGCGCGAGGACGTTCCACAACCCGTCGAACCCTGTGGCGTGCTGCAGCGGCAGTGAGCCGAGCACGATCGTGCTCCACGCCGACACCTGCGAGACGAATCGCAGGCGTGCGGCGGAGACGGTGAGGATGCCGACGCCGAGCGTCGTCAGGCCGATGGCGGAGCCGAGCCTGAGCGGGGGGAGACTGCGGAACGGCTGCACCAGCCACCACAGGTCAGCCGCCCACCCCACGAGAGCCAGCACGCCAAAGGCCAGGAGGAGCTGCGCCACCAGTCGCGAGGCATGCGCCGACACCGCGGCCCGCGACCACGCGATGAGGCGCGGGCGCTCCGACATGGCGAGGCGGAACTGCTGCAGGACCGAGGCGATGGACAACGGCGCTCCGTGGGTGACCTCATGACGAGCGGCGGCGCGGCACTGCTCCTACGCGACGGCGCCCGAGAGCTCGCGAGATGATGTCGTCGCGAACGGCAGCGCGTCCCGCACCGCCAGCGACCGCAATCGGAGCAGCGACCGCTCGAGGATGTACACGCACCGGTCCAATCCGGATTGCCGCGCGATGCGCAGCGCAAAGCTGCAGGAGCCCATCAGGAAGAGCTGCGCCTGCTGCACCACGCCGATGATCTCCTCGTCGCGCACCGGCGATGCCGGCAGCCGGCGCACGCGCGTGAGGGACCGGAACAAAGACCCCGTGAGGTCGCCATCGCGCCGGTTGGTATCCGTGAGCACGGTGCCGACGATGCCGTCCAGGTGCGCCAGGTGTTCACCCAGCACCGCCTCGCACTCCGCCAGCACCGCCGCTCCCTGCGTGGACTGCAGCAACTGCCGGAACACCGGCAGTGTCACGAACAGGCTGATGCTGCCGTCGTGCAGCTCCGCGAGTTCATCCGCGAACTGCCCGCTCACCCTCGATATCGCCATCGGACCTCCTGGTCGCCAACCGCGTCGGTCGGCGCCTGGCATCAGAGAAACGAAAAGCGCGAACGAGTCCCGTGGGGACTGGTTCGCGCCTTCAACTGACGAGCCCGATGTCTCGTCCGCCAAGTTGGTGCGGCACAGAAGGACTCTGCCCGCGCTGCACCAAATAAGTCCCGGGAAAATCCCTACGCAAGCGCACGCCGCTGCTTCGGCGCGGATCGTGCACCGGTGGCGCTCCGCCCCACCCGCACTCCGGCAGCACTTCCCTGCTGCCCCAATGTCGATCGAGGGAACCTGACATGTCACAAACTGCAACGTCACACGACACACTCAGCGACGAGGACGCCGCCGCCAAGCTCCGTGACCTGGTGAAGGACATCCGCGTGGCCATGCTCACCACGCACGACGCCGACGGCACGCTGCACAGCCGACCGATGTACGCCCAGGAGGCCGAGTTCGACGGCGACCTCTGGTTCGCCACCGCGCAGTCCTCCTCCCTCGTGCGGCAACTGCAGGCACGCGCCGATGTGCTCGCGACCTTCGCCGACACGCACGCCCAGCGCTACGTGGTCGTGCGCGGTCACGCGGAAGTGACGCAGGATCGTGACAGGATCCGCGAGTTCTGGAATCCGGGAATGAAGGTGTGGTTCCCGGCCGGTCCCGAGGATCCGGAGATCGCGCTGGTCCGCGTGCACGCACAGCGTGCCGACTACTGGGACTCGCCGGCAGCCCCGCTGCGCTGGCTGCAGTTCGTCACGGCCCTCGCCACGGGCAAGCGGCCCGACGCCGGCGATCGCGTGGGCCTCGACCTCGACGGTACCACGCCATCCGTGAAGCAGCACGCATCCTGATAAGGTCGTGAACGCAGCGGCGTGGCTGGCACATCGCTTGCACCACGCTCCGGCACGAACGTGAGGTGACATGGAACCCGGCTCCGGCCGGTTCCCTCCTTGCCGGATGAGTTGCCGACTCATCAGGCGAAGGCGCGAGTGAGGCCCGCATGCCGGGCATTCGCTCGCGCCTTCGTCGTTCGTGGCCTCGGTGCTCGACCCGCACGGCGGCCGTCCATCCGCCTGCGGTCGCGGGCTGACACCTCCTGTCAGCTCGCCGCGTCACACGCACCCCGCAGGGTGCACCACGGAGGTAGTCGACGATGGCACTGGCGACCATGCACGACCTGATGATCAACGAACTGCAGGATCTCTACAGCGCGGAGACGCAGCTGGTGAAGGCGCTCCCGAAGATGGCGAAGGGCGCCACGACTCCCAGCCTGCGGAAGGCGTTCGAGGACCACCTCGAGCAGACGCAGGGCCATGTCGCCCGGCTCGAGCAGGTCTTCGAGATGCTCGGCGCCACCGCGCGCGGCAAGAAGTGCAAGGGCATGGAAGGGCTGCTCGTCGAGGGCACGGAAATGCTGGTGGAGGAGGGTGACGAGCTGGTGAAGGATGCCGGCATCATCGCCGCAGCGCAGCGCGTGGAGCACTACGAGATGGCGGCCTACGGCAGCACCATCGCCTTCGCGAACGTGATGGGCCACACCGAGATCGCCGAGCTGCTCGAACAGACGCTCGAGGAGGAGAAGGCGGCCGATGCGCTGCTCAGCAGCATCGCCGAGGACGACGTGAATTCCGCCGCACCCGGCATGGAGGAGGACGCGGACGCCGGGGAGGACGAGGAGGAGACCGTCGCGGCCAGGGCGCCGTCGCGTCCAGCCGCGAAGAAGGGCGCGACGAAGTCGAAGCGCTGAAACGGTGAGGTCGTGTCCCGCCGATGGTCCGGCGGGACACGCCGCGGCGCAGCATCAGCAGCCGGTCGAAAAGCCCTCGCGGAACGACGGGTACGACGCGCGCCACCCGGTGCTCACCAGCGCGGCGTTCGACACCCGCTGGTCGTTCCGCGCCGGTGTGGCATCGTTCGTGAAGTGCAGTGCCGCGCCATCCAGCCCGTCAGCGCGGGCCAGCCAGCGGCAGATCTCGGCCGCCTGCGCGGGCGTGCCGTCGCTCACGTTCAGGATGCGCTGTGCTGCCGCACCACCGGACACGTGACGCACCGCCGCCACGATGTCATCCCGGTGGGCGAGATTCACCCAGTACTCACCGCGTTGGGCAAGCGCCTGCGCATCCCGGAACCGGCTGCGCGGATCACGGCCTGGTCCATAGATCCCCGCCACGCGCAGCACATGCATCGGGAAGCCGGATTCCAGCAGCACATCCTCCGCACGCCGCAACGCATCGTTGCCGGCGCCGGCGCCACGCCGCGGGCTGGCTTCCGCCACCCACACACCGTCGCGGCCACCATACACGCCCGTGCTCGACGTGTAGACCACTCGTGCCGCACCGGTCGCGCGCGCGAGAACCAGCGCTGCCGCTGCGGCGGGAGGGTATACCGTGTCGTAGTTCCCGCTGGCGCCGGGGGCGATCGTGAGCACCACCACATCGAGCGCGGCCGGCAATCCCTCGATGTGGCCTGTCGTGACGTCACCACGGCACCACTGCACCCCTCCCCCAGCCTCCGTCACCGCCGCGCGCCGGACGGCCCAGACCTCGTGCCCCGCCTGCGCCGCCGACGCTGCGACGGCGCGCCCCACGTATCCCGCACCAAGCACCACGATCCGTTGCCGTTGCATGCCGGAAGATAGGGCGGTGCCGCGCCGGCGGCCGGCGGCAGGTGGATATCTTGAGGCGTCACCCCACGCACCCGCACCGGCTTCCCATCCTCCCACGCCTGTGATGCCTCACCCATCGTCGCCGTCACCCGACCGGGACGTGCCGCGCGCCCGCGCGCTGGCGCTGCGCTTCGGGTGGAACTCGATGGCATACCAGGTGGTGAACGACGGGATGTGCCACTGGTTCGCCGCAGCGGGCGACGCCGTGATCGGCTACGTCCGCACGCACGGGGTGTGCGTCGTGGCCGGTGCCCCCATCTGCGCTGGCGAGCGGCTCGACGCCGTGCTGGCCGAGTGGCAGGCCTGGGTGCGCTCCATCGGCTGCCGCACCTGCTACTTCGGCGCCATGGGTCGGCTGTTCCACGCGCTGCATCACCGCGCGGACCACGCCACCATCGTGCTCGGCGCGCAGCCGGTGTGGGATCCCGCGCGCTGGCCGTTGCCGCCGGCGCTCCCCGCCCCGGTGCGGCGACAGCTCAACCGCGCCCGCAACAAGGGTGTCGTGGTGCACGAGTGGTCTCCCGCGCGTGCCTCCGCCGATGCGCGCCTGCACGCCTGCCTGCGTGAATGGCTCGGGACGCGCGGCTTGCCCACGCTACACTTCCTGGTGGAGCCACACACGCTGCATGACCTCACGGGCCGGCGGATCTTCGTTGCCGAGCGCGGCACGCAGGTCGTGGGCTTCATCAACGCCTCGCCGGTGCCGGCGCGGGCAGGGTGGCTGGTGGAGCAGTTCGTGCGCGCGTCAGGGGCACCCAACGGGACGATCGAGGTGCTGCTCGATGCCATGATGCGCGCCGTCGCCGCCGACGGCGCACGCTACGTCACCATGGGCCTCGTCCCGCTGCGTGATGGGCGCGCGGACACCGCGGCGCAGAATCCGGCCTGGCTGGCCACGCTGCTGTCGCTGGTGCGCGTGCATGGACGGCGCTTCTACAACTTTGCGGGGCTGGAGCGATTCAAGTCCAAGTTCCGGCCGCATGCGTGGGAGCCCATCTACGCCATCAGCGCCGAGCCACGGGTGTCGCTGCGCACACTCTACGCCATCGCCGCGGCGTTCACGGTGCAATCGCCGCTCCGCGCGATCGGCGGCGGGCTGCTGCGATCCGCCGGGCGGGAGTTCCGGCGGCTGCGCGCGCCGGGCCGCACTCAGTCGGCGGCGAGGCTGCCGCTGGCGGACGTGGCCGCCGCGAGTCCGGCATTGCGCGATCGCGCCTGACGGCTGCACCCCACCAGCATCTCGGTGAGCAGCGCGTCCACGTCCAGTTGCGTATCCACATGGAAGGCGGCGGCGGACGACTTCAGGCGTCCCACCCGCACGCCCATGCCGGCCGGAGACGACTGCGCACAGCGGAAGGCCGGCTCGTCGGTCAGCTCGTCGCCCGCGAACACGGCGCCCGGCAAGCCGTTGGCCGTGATCAACCGGGCCAGCGCATCGCCTTTGTCCGGGGCGCCGCGCGGCACCAGGTTCACGAGGCAGGTGCCGTGCACGACCGTCACG
Organism: Gemmatimonadaceae bacterium; assembly: GCA_020851035.1. NCBI lineage: Bacteria > Pseudomonadati > Gemmatimonadota > Gemmatimonadia > Gemmatimonadales > Gemmatimonadaceae > Gemmatimonadaceae bacterium. The sequence continues at coordinate 413,555 of JADZDM010000002.1, forward strand.
CGGTGCGGCAGCGCCGGCACCACCGCCTCGACGGCCTGCAGCACGGCTGGGGGCGACTCGGCGTGCCAGTAGTGCACCGACACCGACTGCCCCTTGTTCTCGATCACCGCCCCCGGACAGGTGGCCAGCGCGGCCTCCAGCAGCGGCAGCCAGCCCGCCACCTCACGCGCCGCCCGCGCGGCGAAGCGTGAGGGTTCCGCACCGTGGTTGCCGATCACGGCCAGCATCGGGATCCCCTCCAGCCTGCCGGTGGCGTCGGCCACGGAACGGCCCGTGATCACGGCCACCGGCGCCGCGTGCGCCAGGGCGCGCAGCAGTTCCGCCGTCTCGGTGCGCATCCGCGTCCCGTGGGCATCCGGGCCCAGCGGCGCGAGCGTGCCGTCGAAGTCGAAGGCGAGCAGCGATCCGGCCCCACAGCACTCGCGCAGCAGCTCGACGTTGCGGCCGGCCAGGACATTGCGTGACACTCAGCGCCCCACGTGCATCGAAAACTCCGCCAGGGTGAAGGTGCGACGCGCCCGCATGCGCAACTGCGCGGCATCCAGCAGCATGCGGCCCGCCCACCGGTACACGTTGTGCTCCGCCACCACCGCCCGCATCGCCCGCATCCGCTCCGCCTGCTCCGCCTTCGGCATGCACGCCGCCCGTTCCATCGCCGCGCTCGCCTCCTCCAGGTCGTAGGGGTTGACGATGAGTGCATCGGGCAGCTCGTGCGCCGCACCGGCGAACTTGCTCAGGATCAGCACCCCCTGCTCGTCGTCCCGCGCCGCCACGAACTCCTTGCTCACCAGGTTCATCCCGTCGTGCAGGCTGCTCACGTAACACATATCGGCAGCGCGGTAGAATCGGAAGACGCGCTCCGGCTCGTGGTGCGCGCGCAGCAGGATCACCGGCAGGTAGCCGGTGCTGCCGAAGCGGCGGTTGATCCGTTCCACGCCGGCCTCCACCGCCTCGCGCAGCTGCTGATACTGCGGAATCTCGGTCCGGCTCGGTGCGGCGAGCTGCACGAAGACGAACCGCCCGAGCAGTGACGGCCGCCGCTCCAGCAGCCGCTCCACCGCCTCGATCCGTTCCTCGATCCCCTTGGTGTAGTCCAGCCGGTCCACGCCGACGGCGAGCACGGTGTCATCCGGCAGGCCGAGTTCCGAGAGCACCTCGCGCCGCGAGACGGCAGCCGGCGGCACCTGCTCGGTCCAGCGCAGCGGCCACTCCACCGAGATCGGATAGGGGCGCACCAGGGTCGTCGCACCCTGCCGGATCACGGCGTTGTCGGCCCGGTCGATGCGGGCCTCGAGTGCCGTGTCCACCGTCTCCAGGAACTGGTTGCAGTGCGCCGGCGTGTGGAAGCCGACGATGCTCGATCCCAGCAGCCCGTCGATCAGTTCCTCGCGCCAGGGACAGATGCTGAACCGCTCCGGGTTCGGCCACGGGATGTGCCAGAAGGTGATGATCGTCGCGCGCGGCAGCCGCTCGCGGATCATCCGCGGCGCCAGCGCGAAGTGGTAGTCCTGCACCAGCACGATGGGATCGTCCTCCGCCACCTCCTGCACCACGGTGTCGGCGAACCGCGCGTTGATCGTGTTGTAGTGCTCCCAGTCGCGCTTGCGGAAGATCGGGCGCGCGTGCGTCTGGTGGCACACGGGCCAGAGCCCTTCGTTGGCGAAGCCGTAGTAGTAGCCGCGCTCCTCTTCCTCCGTCATCCAGACGCGACGCAGCCGGTAGCTCTCCTCGCCCGGCGGCACCATCAGCCGGCCGTTGGCATCCGACGACTGCCGGTCCGCCGTGCCGCTGCCGTGCGCGATCCAGACGCCGGAGCAGGCGCGCATCACTGGCTCCAGCGCCGTCACCAGCCCGCTGGCGGGGTGCCGGACGATCACGTCGCCGCCCGGCACACTGTCGTGGATGTACGGCTCGCGGTTGGCCACGATCACGAGGCTGTCCTCGCGCACGTGCTCGTTGAGCACCACGCGGAGGCGCGTGCGGTTCCAGCGCCCGTCGCGATCCTCCTCCACCGCCGCGGCCGTGGTGCGCTGGGCCAGCGCACGGACATCGTCGAGCAACGGCGACTCGCCGTGCTTCCACGGCGTGCCCGCCCCGCCGAGCGCGTGCGTGAGCCGGCGCATGAGGCCACCGCGCGTGAGGCGCGAGGAGAGCAGCGTGAGCAGCGACGACGCGATCGCCAGCATCCCGAACACCAGCGTGGCCCAGCGCTGCACCAGCGCCTCGCGCTGGAGCGCCGGCGTGAAGTCCTGCAGCAGCACCAGCCGCACCGGCGGCGTGAGGTCGGCCGTGAAGGTCGTGACACTCACGTGCGTGCGGCGTGCGGGGCCACCGCTGGTCACCACGCCCCCCTGCGTGCCGCCCTCGTCGCCGCGCCAGCGCGTCACCTGCAGCGTGGCACGATCACACCACGCCGGCTCGGCCGGGAACAGCGCCGTCTTCACCACGATGGTGGCGTCGGTGCGGCAGAGCGCTGCCGCCACCACGGCATCGTTGCGCACGATGTCCTGCAGCAGCATGCGCAACCGGCGCTGGTCGCCGGCGGCGTAGGCGGTGAGCACCGGGATGCGCACGCTCCCCGAGGCGAGCTCGGCGCGTGACTGCAGCTCCGACTCGAACCAGGCCCGCGCGGTGCGCGTCGTGACCACGCCGACCGCGACCACCACGAGGGCGATCGCCGCCAGCAGCGGCAGCAGCAGGCGCAACGTTTCGCGCCAGGAGCCTCGTGACGGGTGCCGGATCGGTATTGCCGTGGCCATGCGGCGCTCTCCACTTGCGGTGAACACGCAAGCAACGCGCACGGATCACGTGATGAACCGGAGCAGCGGCCCCGAACGCAGCGTTGATCAGCCGGTCGGTCAGGCCGCGAGAGACATCCTGCCCAGCAGCCAATGCCGGTGGCCCCGGGACCTCGTCATCGGACCCGCAACGCAGGCCGGGGTCGGCGGAATGCGCTCCTGCGTACGGCGAGCGCTCAGCGATCGGGGCGCGTGTCGATGCCGTCCTGCCCGCTCGTCACCCACGCGGTCCACCAGAGGTCACGCAGCATCTGTGCGCCGGCGGCCAGTCGCGTCCGCGTGAATTCGTGATTCTCCATCGCGGTCGTCTCGGCGTTGAACGGGTGGTCCCGGTCGAGCTGGTAGAGCCGAATGACGTTGGCGTTGGTGGTGAGCAGGTAGTCCACCACACCCTGGCGCAGGTTGCCGTACACCTTCGGCTCGACGTCCACGAGCGGTCGCACGTCGTCGAGTCGGATGCGCGCCTGCACGTACGCCGACTCGAAGCGGCCGTGGAAGCGCGTGTCGGTGGCGAAGCCGCCCGGGTTGTCACCCACCCACCCGTTGTAGTGGATGGTCGTGTGGGCCGGATTCGAGCCGTCGGCGACGTAATGCCCCAGGATGCCGGCGTCGTTCAGGATGCGCGCCTCGATCCACTCGCGGACCTGCGCATTCGGCGCCACGCGCCAGGCACGGAATCCGAGCCGCAGGCGCTGGGTCAGTTCCACGATCGCGAACGGCAGCACCCCCACCGTCGCGGGATTCACGCCGTGCGCGCGCAGGCTGTCGGCGTACGCGAACCGGTCCTTCGCCAGCAGGGCACCGGTCCGCGAACGCGCCGGGATCATCTCCAGGTCGATGAAGTGGTCCGGTGCCGTCGCCCCCTCGAGCGCACCATCGCGGGCTGCCTCCACCCGGTTGCGCCAGCGATCCGGTTCGGGGTTCAGGTACGTGAGCTGCGGCCCCGCGGCGCGGAAGAAGGCGGGCATGTCAGCTGGTACGGCGCCAATGGCCGCCTGCGCCGTGATCCGGTGCCCCGCCTCGCCCCAGCGCGTCGCGCCTGCCGGGTGCAGGCCGCCGGTGAGGGCAGCGACTGTGGTAACGACCGGGAACAGCCAGGCAGGGGTCATGGGCGCGTTTCGACGTGGCACACCGGGCGCTCAGGGAGGGACGCCGGTGTATCCATGAGATACGCTCAGTCCGCCGGCATCGTTCTCAGTCACGTGCCCCGAAGCCGGCCGGATTGGACCGAGGCGTTATGGTTCAGTGCGGGGCGTGCCTCGCCCCGGCCACCATCACCAGTCCCGCATGCCTGTCGTCACGCTTCCTGACCGCCCCACCCGCCATTGCACGGCGCGACGTGGCGACGGCTCGCTGCGACGGACCCTGCGTGCCGCCGCGTTCGCGGGCAGCGCGCTGGCTGTCGCCGCCGGCCGCACAGGAGCGCAGGGCACAGCAGTCCGCGATCCAAGCCCCCACAGCGATGTCGTGCTGGTGGCCGAGTCGGCCACGGTGGTCCCGGGGCAGCGCCTGACCGTCGCGGTACGCCTCACGCTCGACCCGGGGTGGCACACTTACTGGATCAACCCCGGCGACGCGGGCCTGCCGCTGACGGTGCAGTGGACGCTGCCGCCGGGGGTGACGGCGGGACCGCTGCAGTTCCCCACTCCGCGCCTGGCACCGCAGCCACCGCTCATGAGCTACGGCTACGAGCGGGAAGTGCTCGTGCTCAGCGAGCTGCAGGTGTCCGACGCGGTGGCGCCCGGCACCACGCTGCAGCTCGCCGGCACCGCACGCTGGCTGGCCTGTGCCGAGGTCTGCCTGCCGGCGTCGGGTCCGCTGGCGCTCGCCGTTGCCACCAGCTCCGCCGCGTCCACAGCGAGCACGCCGCACACGGCAGCCATCGCCGCCACCCGCGCGCAGGTGCCGCGCACCAGCGAGCGCTGGCAGTCCAGCGCCTGGCGCACGGCGACCGGCTACACCGTGATGTTCATTCCCGACAGCGCCGCGGCGGCAGCTCTGTCGGCGCCATTCCTGTTCGTCGATTCGGCAGGCGTGGTGGAGCACCCGGCGCCTGAACGCGTGGCGCGCGCCGGTGACACACTCGTGATCGCCCTCACGCGTGCCGCCGGTGCCACGGGCGCCGTGGCGGCGCTGCATGGCGTGGTGACCGCAGATCGTGACGCGCGCACGCCGACGTCGTGGGCCTTCCGCACCGCAGTGCAGGATCCGTCCGCGCAGCGCCGCGCGCGCGCCGCCGCGCTGCTCGACGCCGCGGGCCGCGACGTCGGAGGGCTCGGTGCTCCCGGTGCGATTGCCGTCGCCACCGGCACGGCGGAGGGTGGCGCGACCGACGCGGCCCCGGGCGCCGACATGTCGCTGGCGGCAGCCATCCTGTTCGCGTTCATCGGGGGCCTGCTGTTGAACCTCATGCCCTGTGTCTTCCCGGTGCTCACGGTGAAGGTGCTGGCGCTGCTGGAGCACGGCGGCACGGCGCAGGTGTCCCGCGCGCGCCGGCACGGATTGGTGTTCGGGGCGGGCGTGCTGCTGTCGTTCTGGATCCTGGCCGGCCTCCTGATGGCACTGCGAGCCGGCGGGGAACAACTGGGGTGGGGCTTCCAGCTCCAGAGTCCACCAGTGGTCGGGTTGCTGGCGCTCCTGATGTTCGCACTCGCGCTCAACCTCAGCGGTGTCTTCGAGATCGGGCTGTCGCTCACCCGCCTTGGCGGCATGGGCGCAGGCCGCAGCTACGCGGACTCGCTGCTCACCGGCGGCCTCGCCGTGCTCGTGGCCGCCCCGTGCACCGCGCCGTTCATGGGCGCGGCACTTGGCTACGCGCTCGTGCAGCCGGCGCTGCTCGGGCTCCTCGTCTTCACGGCACTCGGCCTCGGTCTCGCGCTGCCGTTCGTGGTGCTTGCCTCGGTCCCGTCGCTGCTGCGGTTCCTGCCCCGCCCCGGCCCGTGGCTCGAGACGCTCAAGCAGCTCTTCGCATTCCCGCTCTACGCCACGGCGGTGTGGCTGCTCTGGGTGTTCGGGCAGCAGGCTGGCATCGACGCGCTCGCGCTCGTGCTGCTGGCCATGATCGTGCTGGCGCTCGGCGCATGGCTGTGGGCGCGCGGTGTGCGCGCCGACCGGGCGCCCGTCAGGATGGTGGCGGCCGCCGTGATGCTGGCGGCGATTGCACTCACCGCGATCGGTGGCACGCGGATGACGCGGCCGGCGGTGGCCGCCGGCAGCACACCGGTGGCTGGGTGGGAGCCGTGGTCGGCGGAGCGCGTGGCCGCGCTGCGCGCCGAGGGCCGGCCCGTGTTCATCGACTTCACGGCGGCGTGGTGCCTGTCGTGCCAGGTGAACGAACGCGTGGCACTGCGCACCGACGCCGTAGAGCGTGCCTTCCGCGACGCCAACGTCGCGCTGCTGCGCGCCGACTGGACGTCGCGCGACTCCGCGATCACCGAGGTGCTGGCCGGCTTCGGCCGCAGCGGCGTGCCGCTCTACGTGCTCTATCCCGCCGGTGGCGGCGCCGCGACGCTCCTGCCGGCGGTGCTGAGCCCGGGCATGGTCGTGACGGCGGTGCGGAAGGCCGCCCCCGGCGCCGCATTCGCTGCACGCCCGCGCTGACCACGCCGGCGCAGCGCGGTGCTCACATCGTCGTGTCGGCCGACGGGCCGTACGACCCCGGGATCGCGACATCCAGCAGGCGCAGGTACACGCCAAGCTGCGCCCGATGGTGCACGATGTGGTTGATGCCCATGTGACGGAGCAGGTAGGCGCGCCGGTTGTCGAGGATCGTGTACTCCCCCATCATCATCTTCCACGACCCATCGAGCCGCGCCCAGTCCATCCCCGCCAGCGCCGTATGCAGTTTCGCCAGCGCGGCATCGAAGACGGCCAGCAGTTCGAGCGTGTTCGCGATCGGCGGCGGGGCGAAGTCCGCGGGATCGAACTGCACCACGTCAGTGGCGGCCATGGCGGTGAGGAAGTCCGGGAGCTGCGCCACGTGCGATGCGAGGGAGCCCAGCGTCATCGACTTCGGGTGCGGCTTCCAGTCGGCGCGTTCCCACGGCACCAGGGCGAGCATGCTGCGCGTGAGGGTCATCTCGGCCCCCAGCTCGGGGTACAGCAGCGCGAGCGGGGCGGCGGTCGCGGGCTCGATCGTCATGGGGCAGCTCCAGGCAGGTGGGGGGCAGCGGCGAACACGGCCACAAGACAAGCCGCGGAGTCACCCATCCGTCAAGCCATGCAGCTGCCGTCCGGAGGTCAGCGCTTCGTCCAGACGTGCAAGGTGGAACGGTGCAGGTCGTCCACCTGCACCGTGCGGTCGGCCGGCCGCGCGTCGACGGCGAAGGTGTTGGAGATGAACGTGCTCCCCGGCCGCATCTCCGCCTCCACCTTGGCCCAGAGTGCGGCCATCGGCACCGGCGACAGGTAGGCGAACACGACGTCGTAGCGCGACAGGTCGCAGTCCCAGAAACTGCCCCAGTGCGCGTGACAGTTGCGATGCCGGCCGGCGGCGATGCGCAGCCAGCTCACCAGCCACGGTACGGGCGCCGACTCGATGCCGTGGTACTGCCCGTCTGGGCGCGCGGCGCCGAGGTCCAGCAGCACGCCGCCCACGCCGGAGCCCACATCCATGAACGTGAAGGTGCCCGTCGGCAGCAGTGGCACGAGTGCCGCGCGCACCCGGCTGCTCGAGAGGTACAACGGGACCTGCGTGCGGAAGGTGGACCAGTACACCGCCGCCATCAGCAGGAACGCCGCCAGCCAGACCCAGGCCGGCACCCGGACCGCGCTCGCCAGCAGCACCGCCGGCGCGAACAGGAGCTGGATCACCATCCACCACGGGTCCAGCCCCGCCACTCGTCCGACCAGCGCGGCGTAGACACCGGCGACGATGCCTGGCAGGATCGTCGCAACCCGCGGCGACACGGGACCAACCGCGGTGAAGGTGGCGGTCGAGAGCACCATGCCGATGCCCTGGCACACCAGCACGATCAGGATCGGCGGAACGCGCCGTTGCCGGGCGGGGGTGGCGGGGGCGTCGCTCATCCCGCAAATCAGCCGCGTCACGGCACCCGGCGCCACTGCCGACCGGGCGGGGGCGTCACCCGGTGACGTGCGCAACGCCTCCACCGTCCGGCGCGTAGTCGGTGAATCGTGCTCGTGCCCTTCCCTCCGCGCCCGTCCCCGCCGTGTTCCTTCGTTGCCGTTTCCTCCTCGCACTGCTCGTGGCGTGCGTGTGGGTGCCCGTCACCACCGCGCAGGCCGGCGATCCGCGCCCGGCTCCAGCGTCCGCGCAGGCGATCCGGGTCGATCGGGCCCCCGTCCTCGACGGCCGTGACGACGATGCGGCCTGGCGCGATGCCCCGTTGATCGATGGCTTCCGCCAGTTCGCCCCCGCCGAGGACGCCCCGACGGCCTTCCGCACCACCACGCGCGTGATCTACGACGAGAAGAACATCTACGTCTTCGTGCGCGCGTACGACCCGCATCCCGACTCGATCGTGAGCCTGCTCTCACGGCGGGACGTGCGCACCAACTCCGACCAGATCAAGATCCTGATCGACAGCTACCACGACCGGCGGACCGGCGTGGAGCTGATGGTGAACCCGGCCGGCGTGCAGCGCGACGCCGCAATGCACTCCGACGTGGTCGAGGACATGTCGTGGGATGGCATCTGGGACGTGAAGGCGGTGATCGACTCCCTCGGCTGGACGGCGGAGTTCCGGGTGCCGTTCAGCCAGCTCCGCTTCAACAGCGCCGGCACGCACACCTTCGGGTTCGGGATCTGGCGTGACATCGCGCGCCTGAACCAGCGTGACTCGTGGCCGGTCTATCGTGGCTCGCGGGCCACGCTGGTGTCGCAGCTCGGGGAACTCTCGGGCTTCGCCGGCATCGGTGGCGGTCACCGCGTGGAGCTGCTGCCGTACACGGTGACGAAGAACGTCACCGAGCGATCGGGCACCGGTTGGAACCACCCGCAGCGCATCACCGCCGGTGCGGACCTGAAGGTCGGCCTCGGCTCGGCGCTCACCGCCAGCGCGACGATGAACCCCGACTTCGGGCAGGTGGAGGCCGACCCCGCGCTGCTCAACCTGAGCGCCTTCGAGGTGCGGTTCGACGAGCGGCGCCCCTTCTTCCTCGAGGGCAATGCGCTGTTCCGCTGCAACGGGCCGTGCGAGGGACTGTTCTACACGCGGCGGATCGGGCGCTCACCGCAGTTGCGGGCCTCCACTGCCGACCCGGCCTTCACCACCATCCTCGGCGCCGCCAAGGTGACCGGCCGCGTGGGGCGGGGAGTGTCGATCGGCATCTCGGAAGCCATCACGCGGCGCGAGGTCGGCGCCAGCGGCACCACCATCGAGCCACAGGCGAACTACTTCGCCGCCCGCGTCGTGCAGGAGATGCGCGGCGGCCGGTCGCAGCTGGGGGTGATGGTCACCGACACCCGCCGGGCGCTCGACTCCGTCACCCGCCCCCTGCTGCGCAGCGACGCCAGCGTCTTCCTGCTGCAGGGGTTCCATCGCTTCGGCGCCGACCGGTACGAGCTGTCCGGGTACACCGGCAGCGTCGGGGTGCATGGCAGCCCGGAGGCGATCGCGCTCACGCAGCGCAGCAGCGTGCACTTCTGGCAGCGCCCCGACCACGAGCGCACCTACGACTCCACCCGCACCGCCATGACCGGCGGGGTGTTCTCGGCACAGGTGCAGAAACTGGCCGGCATGCTGCGCTGGTCGAGCAACTGGCGCTACGCGAGCGCCGGGATGGAGGCCAACGACATCGGCTTCGTCATACTGGTGAACGACATGAGCCTGCGGAACCAGGTCACGCTCCAGCAGCTCCGCCCCACGACCTACTTCCGCCGCCTCTCGGGCACCCTCTCGAACGAGACGCACTGGACCACCGGGGGCACCCAGAGCGGTGCCAGCGTGACGACCTCGGTGACCGGTGAGCTGCGCAATTTCTGGACGACGCACCTGATGCTCACCACCTACGACATCGGCGGCACGCGCTGCGTGGCCTGCGCCCGGGGCGGACCGGCGTTGCGCCAGTCGGCGGAGCGGATGGTGGTCGCCTCCATCGGCGGTGACCCGCGCCGGCTGTTCACGCCGGGCCTCTCCTGGGTCGGCTCGCGCGGTGACGATGGCAAGTCGGCGTCGAACAACCTGTCGGTGAGCGGCGAGCTGCGCCTGGCCAGCCGCTATTCCATGTCGCTGGGCGCGAGCGTGGAGCGGCGCACCGACGACCAGCAGTGGATCGGCAACTACGGCGCGTTCCGAAGCGACACCACCCACTTCACCTTCGCACGCCTCGCGCAGCGCACCATCGGCATCACGGCGCGCGCCAACTGGACCGCCACCCCGACGCTGTCGCTGCAGGTGTATGCGCAGCCGTTCATCACCAGCGGGGCCTTCAGTGACTGGCGCGAGCTGATCGCACCACGCGCGAAGGAGTACGCGGCTCGCTACGGTGCCTATGGCGACGGCGCCGCGCCGGAGGGCTTCAACTTCCGCCAGTTCAACTCGAATGCCGTGCTGCGCTGGGAGTACCGCCCAGGCTCCACGCTGTTCTTCGTCTGGCAGCAGGGGCGCACCAGCGACGACACGAACGGCGAGTTCCGCGTGGCGCGTGACTACCGCGACCTGTTCCGGTCGCATCCGGACAACACGCTGCTGATCAAAGCGTCGTACTGGTTCAACCTCTGAGTTCTGTGTCGCACGCGACGTCTTGAACGGCTTTGACGCAAGGGCGCAAAGGGCGCGAAGGACGCAAAGAGTTCGGTCGCGAACGCCAGCGTCGGTGCGCAGTGGAAGCGCGCTGTTTTGGGGGAACTGCAGCAGCAACGGCGACGTGACTCGACGCGACGGGCGTCGAATCCGCCCACCGGACCTCCACGGCCACCGCCGTTCCCCTGATCCACTTCGCTACTCGTGCGCGCGACGCTGGCCGCGCGCACCGACCCCTTTGCGGACTTTCCGCCCTTTGCGCCTTTGCGTCAAAGCAGTTCGCAGTTCGAAGTTCAAAGGTCGCTATGCACGAACTTGACGAAGGCGCGCGAAGCGGCTATCTATGTATCCGGATAACCGGATATGACTGCCCCGAAACTCTCCATCCATGGTCGCCTGACCGAGCTAGCCGACGCCACCCGGTGTCGGCTGCTGCTGGCGTTGGAGGCCCACGAACTGACGGTCGGGGAGCTGTGCACGGCGCTCCAGCTCCCCCAGAGCACCGTCAGCCGGCACCTGCGCATCCTGTCGGATGAGGCCTGGGTGGAGTCGCGGGCGGACGGGGCCACGCGGTGGTACCGGCTGTCGCCCGCCCTCGATCACGAGGCACGGGCGCTCTGGGTGCTGGTCCGGGAGCCGGTGCAGGAGACGCCCGGGGCCCGGCAGGACGCGGCCCGGGTGGAGACGGTGGTGGCGGCTCGGCGCTCGCGGAGCGAGGCCTTCATCGCGTCCGCTGCGGCGGAGTGGGACGCCCGGGTCACCGCCCTCTTCGGGGCGCGGGCCGACCTCGGCGCAGCCCTGGCGCTGCTCGAGCCGACCATGGTGGTGGGCGACCTGGGCTGCGGGACCGGCTCGCTGACCCGGTCCCTCGCCCCACACGTCGGGCATGTCCATGCCGTGGACGGGTCACCGGCGATGCTGGACGCCGCACGGGCCCGGCTGGCCGGGTTGCCGAACGTGACCGTCGCCGCCGGCAGCCTCGAGGCGCTGCCGCTCGGTGACGCATCGCTGGACGTCGCAGTCCTGATGTTGGTGTTGCACCACGTGGCGGAACCGTCCCGGGTGCTGCAGGAGGCGCGGCGGGTGCTCCGCGCAGGTGGTCGGCTGGTGATCGCGGACATGGCGGCCCACGAGCGTGAGGAGTACCGCACGCAGATGGGCCATGTCTGGCTGGGCTTCGACGAGCGTTCGCTGCGCGAATGGCTCACGAAGGCGGGGTTTCACACCGCCCGTCACGTGGCGCTGCCGGCGGATCCGGCGGCCGTGGGGCCGGCGCTGTTCACGATGGTAGCATCCTGATTTCATTCCGAGGAAATTCCCGATGGCGACTGCAGTACAGACCGAGCTCGAGAGCATGATGTCGATGGCGCGCCCGCCGTACGCGGTCCGCGACCTGTCGCTGGCCGAGTGGGGCCGCAAGGAACTCCGCCTCGCCGAGGTGGAGATGCCGGGCCTGATGGCCCTGCGCGAGGAATACCGCGGCAAGTTCCCGCTCAAGGGCGCGCGCATCATGGGCTCCCTGCACATGACCGTGCAGACGGCCGTGCTGATCGAGACGCTGGTGGAACTCGGCGCCGACGTGCGCTGGGTGTCGTGCAACATCTTCTCGACCCAGGACCATGCCGCGGCGGCCGTGGCCGTGGGCCCGACGGGCACCGTCGCCGAGCCGAAGGGCGTGCCGGTGTACGCGTGGAAGGGTGAGTCGCTCGAGGAATACTGGTGGTGCACGGAGCAGGCGCTGATGTGGCCCGACGGCGGTGGCCCGAACCTGCTGCTGGATGACGGCGGCGACGCCACGCTGCTGGTGCACCGTGGTGCCGAGTACGAGAAGGCGGGCGCCGTGCCGGGCTTCGATGCCGACAACGAGCCGGAAGAGTGGGGCGTGATCCTGGACCTGCTGCGCGCCGAGCAGCAGAAGAACCCGGGCCGCTGGACGAAGGTGCTGGCCGCGATCCGCGGCGTCTCCGAGGAGACGACGACGGGTGTGCACCGCCTGTACGAGATGGAGAAGGCCGGCACGCTCGCCTTCCCGGCCATCAACGTGAACGACGCCGTGACGAAGTCGAAGTTCGACAACCTCTACGGCTGCCGTCACTCGATCATCGACGGCCTGAACCGCGCCACCGACGTCATGCTCGCCGGCAAGATCGCCGTCGTCATGGGCTACGGCGACGTGGGCAAGGGCTGCGCGCAGGCGCTGAAGGGCCAGGGCGCCCGCGTCGTGGTCACCGAGATCGACCCGATCTGCGCGCTGCAGGCGGCGCTGGAAGGCTACCAGGTCACGACGCTCGAGGACGTGGTCGAGAACGCCGACATCTTCATCTCGGCGACCGGCAACAAGAACGTGATCACCGTCGAGCACATGGGCCGCATGAAGGACAAGGCGATCATCGCCAACATCGGCCACTTCGACAACGAGATCGACATGGCCGGCCTGAAGAAGGTCGAGGGCATGCGTCGCATCAACATCAAGCCGCAGTACGACGAGTTCGTGCTGCCGAACGGCCGCTCGATCCTGATCCTCGCCGAAGGCCGCCTGATGAACCTCGGCTGCGCCACCGGCCACCCGTCGTTCGTGATGTCCGCCAGCTTCACCAACCAGGTGCTGGCCCAGATCGACCTCCACACGAACGCCTCGAAGTACCCGAACAAGGTGTTCACGCTGCCGAAGCACCTCGACGAGAAGGTGGCCCGCCTGCACCTGCCGAAGCTCGGCGTGAAGCTCACGCAGCTGACCCCGGAACAGGCCTCGTACCTCGGCGTCACCAACGCCGGACCGTTCAAGCCGGATCACTACCGCTACTAGTCCTCCCGGCGGTGGCACGGCACACGGGCCGGTCCCTCTCGAGGGGCCGGCCCGTTGTCATTCGGAGACGCGCTTCACTGCAGAACGGCAGAACGGCAGAACGGCAGAACGGCTGAACGGCTGAACGGCTGAACGGCTGAACGGCTGAACGGCTGAACGGCTGAACGGCTGAACGGCTGAACGCAAAGACGCAAAGACGCAAAGACGCAAAGACGCCAAGACGCCAAGACGCCAAGACGCAAAGTACGCAAAACGGCCTCGTGCGACTCCGTCGTCGGTGCGGCTCGGGCATCGCACTCTTGCAGGAACTGCAACAGCCAACGCAGTTCCTCTCACGTATGATACCTATCGCACGCGTGGAAGCGGCCGGCCTGGACAGGCTTCGTGCGCGGCGTCGTACACCTTTGCGCCTTCGCGTTCCGCTGTTTTGCGTTTTGCTGTTCTTCGTTCCGCTGTTCCGCTGTCTGGCAGTGCTGCGCGCTGCTGTTCGTCGTCGAGCATCCTGCCAGGCGGGGATCAGAGCCCCGGCTTGACCGGCGCGGCGGCCGGCGCGGCGGGCGGGGTCAGGCGCGCGACGCGCTGCTGGATCACCTTGCTCAGGAGCCCCGGCGGCGGCGTCCACGTGGGCGCCTTCCACCCACTGCGCTCCACCGGCGAGAGGCCCCCCGCCGCGGGACGGAACGCCCCCTCGAACTCCTCGAACTTCGACCCCGGGTTCCACAGCGCCCAGCTCTTGAGTCCCGCATCGTAGGTGCCCTGGATCTGCGCGCGCACCGCCGCCGCGCCGTACGTGTTGCCGCGGATGCTCATCGCCTCCAGCCAGGGCCGGATCTCGCCCACGGCGACCTTCGCCGAGTCGCGCAGGAAGGCCGTGCGCTGCACGGCGTCCGTCAGCGACACGCGGACGAGCTGGTACGGCACCGCACCCGGCTTCACGAAGCCGTAGTGGCCGGTGGAATAGTGCGACGGATAGACCATCGGCAGCACGGCATCGGCCGCCGCGATCACCGACTCCCAGTTCTGCCCGATCTCGACGTCCCCCTCGGCGTGCGTCACGAGCCCGAACACGTCGGCCGTCACCGGCACGCCGTACGACGCCAGCGCCTGCTTCGAGTACAGGATGAAGTCCCGGATGTTGTCCGGGCGCGTCTTGCCGTTCGCGCCGGGGTACGTCATGGTCGTGCGCATCGTGGACGTCACGTCGGGAAAGCGCACGTAGTCCCACTGCAGCTCGGAGAAGCCCATGTCGAGCGACTCCTTCGCGATCGCGATGTTGTAGTCCCACACCCGCCGGTCGTACGGGTTCACCCAGGCCCCGCCCTTGCGGTCGCGCCAGAGCCCGCCGTTCACGTGCCGGATCGCCATCTCGGGCTTCTTCTCGGCCAGCATGCGGTCCTTGAACACCACGATCCGCGCCACGCTGTAGATGCGGTGGGCATTGAGCGTGTCCACCAGCGCCTTGAGCCACTTGGTGGCGGGGCGCTGGTCAGCACCGATCTCGCGCGCCAGCGCGATCTTCGTCGAGTCGTACGTCAGGAACGTGTCCGACTCCTTGATGTCCACGATGAAGGTGTTGATCTCGGTGGCGTCGGCAATCCGGATCAGCTCCGCCATCCGCGTGCGGGAACCCGCCGCCCAGGCGTTCACGTAGAGCGCCCGCACCGAGTCCGGCCGCGGGACCCGCGTCGGCGTCGCCGCCGGCGCCGCCACCGCCGCAGGCTTGCCGGTCGCGTCAGCGGCAGGAGCGCCCTGACCCTCCGTCCCACCGCAGCCGGCGAACAACAGGGTGGTGGCACCGGTGACGAGCAACAGGCGGCCAGGCGACCAGCGGGCGTGTGACAGGGTACGGAACGAACGCAGCACGGAATCTCCATCGGGGAAAGGGGCCGGACGGCAGCAGCGCGCCCGGTCTGAGTCTCGGCGCAGAAGATAGCCGGGCTGAATCCATCGCGCATGCCGCGTGGTGCACACATGCTCCGCCGTGCACATTGCAGCGACGCATCGCCAGCACACAAACCCGGGGCCCGTCGCATGCTCTCATCCACCCGTCGCCATGCAACCTGCGCGCTCCTGCTCCCGCTGCTGGCGCTCACGCCGCTGCCGGCGCAGACGGCGGCGGCACCGGTGGTGCTGCGCGCCGGCCGCGTGATCGATGGCACCGGCCAGGTCCTGAATACCGTGGACATTATCGTGCGGGATGGTCGCATCGCCGCCATCAACCCGGCCCGCGGTCCGCTCCCAGCCAATGGGATCGACCTGCGCCAGCGCACCGTCCTGCCCGGCCTGATCGACACCCACGTGCACCTGGGCTGGTACATCAATGCCGCGAACCGCCTGCACACCGACGACGACGGCGATTCCCCGGGCATGCAGGCGCTGCAGCAGGCCGGCAACGCCTGGGCCACGCTGCGCGCGGGGTTCACCACCGTGCAGAGCATCGGCGAGGCCGACAACGCCGCGCTCCGTGACGCGATCGCCCGCGGCAGCATCCCGGGACCGCGGGTGCTCACGAGCCTCGGCTCGATGAGTGAACGCACCGGCGGCGGCACGCCGGACTCGCTGCGCGCCGCCGTGCGCCGGTTCAAGGCGGCCGGCGCCGACGTCATCAAGATCTTCGCCTCGAAATCCATCCGGGATGGCGGCGCCGCCACCATGAGCGACGAACAGCTCGCGGCCGCCTGCGGCGAATCGACGGCGCAGGGGCTGCGCTCGGTGGTGCATGCCCATTCCGCCAAGGCGGTGCGCCGCGCCGCCCGCAACGGCTGCACGCAGGTGGAGCATGGCGTCTTCACCGACGACTCGACACGCGCCACCCTGGTGCAGCACGGCACCTTCTTCGATCCGCAGTGCGGCCTGGTCTTCCGCAACTACCTCGACAACAAGCCGCGCTTCGAGGGCATCGGCAACTACAACGCCACCGGCTTCGCCTCGATGGAGCAGGCCATCCCGCTCGCCGAGGCGGGTGTCGGTGCTGCCAGCCGCCTCCCGGCGCTGCGGCTCGTCTTCGGCACCGACGCCGTGGCCGGTGCCCACGGACGCAATGCCGAGGAACTGGTGTGCCGCGTGCAGCGCGGAGGGCAGCCGGCCATGGACGCGCTGGTGTCGGCCACCAGCCGGGCCGCCGAGTCGCTGCGCCTGGAGCGGGAGATCGGGCGTATCGCCGTGGGGTACGCCGCCGACATCATCGCCACCGATGGTGACCCGGTCGCCGACATCGGGGCCACGCGGCGCGTGACGTTCGTGATGCGCAACGGCATCGTCTATCGCAACGACGGCGGGAGCGTCACGCGACGCTGACGTGGGCGGGGCGACGCGGCCACGGCTGCGCCGCTTGCCACGCTCCCCGCACGGCGGCAGACTGAGCGGATGCACGGCCCCATCCGGGCCGTGGCCAGCCCTGCACCGGAGCCACCCGTGTCGCTGCGTTCCCACGCGTTCGCCCTCGCCGCCGCCGTTGCGCTCGTCACGGGGCTTCCGGCCCAACCAGTGGCGCCGCCACGTGGCGGCCGTCCTGCCGAGCGCCCACTGCCGCTCGACGCCACGCGCCAGTTCGCGCTCGACACCCGCGAGGGCACCTGGCTGTCGCTCGACGTCAGTCCCGACGGGCGGACGATCGTCTTCGACATGCTCGGAGACCTCTACACGATCCCGTTCGCGGGTGGCGACGCCACGCGGCTGACCAGCGGCCTGTCGTACGACGCGCAGCCCCGCTTCAGCCCCGACGGGAAGCGGGTGGTGTTCATCTCGGACCGCGACGGCGCCGACAACGTGCACGTGCTCGACATGGCGACGATGGCCGTGAGTGCGGTCACGCGCGGTAAGGCGTCGGTGTACCTCTCCCCCGACTTCTCGCCCGACGGCCGGTACATCGTGGCCAGCAAGGGCGGCTTCCGCGGCGGGTTGCCGAAGCTCTGGCAATACCACGTGGATGGCGGCGCCGGCGTCGCACTCTACGCCGACCCGGTGCCGACGGTGCCCGGCACGGCGGTGCAGCAGGCCGGCGCGGCCTTCAGCGCCGATGGCCGCACGATCTGGTACACGCAGCGCACCGGCGCGTGGAACTACAACGCGCAATTCCCGCAGTACCAGGTGTGGGCCTACAACCGCGAGACCGGGGAACGCGAGCCGATGTCGTCGCGCTACGGCTCCGCGGTGCGCCCCACCCTCAGCGGCGACGGACGCTGGCTCGTCTACGGCTCGCGGCACGAGGAGAAGACGGGGCTGCGCATCCGTGACCTCGCCACCGGTGACGAGCGGTGGCTGGCGTGGCCCACGCAGCGTGACGAGATGGAGTCGCGTGCACCGATGGATGCGCTGCCGGGCATGAGCTTCACGCCCGACTCGAGGGAACTGGTCGCGAGCTACGGCAACCGCATCTGGCGCGTGCCGGTGGACGGAAGCGGGCAGACCGAGATCCCGTTCCGCGTGCAGGCCACGGTGGACGCCGGTCCCGAGCTGGCGTTCCGCTACCCGATCTCCGACAGCGCACAGTTCACCGTGCGACAGATCCGCGATGCCGTGCCCTCACCCGACGGCCGCATGCTCGCGCTCATCAGCATGGATCGGCTGTACGTGATGGAATGGCCGGGCGGCACCCCGCGCCGGGTCTCGACGCTCTCCGCGATCGAGGCGGATCCGGCGTGGTCTCCCGACGGCCGGTCGCTGGCGTGGGTGACCTGGACGAACGACGGGGGACGGTTGTACAAGGCCGGCATCACGGCGGCACGCGCAACGGGCGTGGTCGCGCTCAGCCGCGGCACCGGCACCTTGCGCCAGCCGGCGTGGGCACCGAACGGCACCCGCATCGTGGTCACGCAGACCGGGGCGCAGGGACGCCGCGACCAGACCGGCGTGACAGGCACCACGAACCTGGCCTGGTATCCGGCCGTCCCCACCGGCGCCGATGGCAGTGCCGCCACCGTGATCGCGCGCGCCGCCGGTCGCAGCCGGCCGCACTTCGTCACCCGCGACTCGTCGCGCATCTACCTCTCGTCCACGCAGAACGGGCTGGTCTCCATCCGCTGGGATGGCAGCGACGAGCAGCGACACCTGCGCGTGACGGGTCCGGCGTCGGGCCAGGGCGGCGATGACCACGATCTCTCCGAACTCGAGGCACCGCGGGTGACGGAGGAGCCGGGCTCGCCCGGTCCGCCAGCCACGCTCACGCTGATGTCGCCCACCGGCGACGTGGCGCTGGCGCAGATCAACAGCGACTTCTACACGGTCGTGGTACCGCCGCGTGGCGTGCAGGCGAACGTCAGCATCGCTGACCCGGCCACGGCCATCGTGCCCGTGCGCAAGCTCACTGACATCGGCGGGCAGTTTCCGGCGTGGTCCGCCGACGGTCGTCGCGTGCACTGGTCGATCGGCAACGCCCACGTGGTCTACGAGCTCGATTCCGCGGCCGCACGGGACGCGCTGCTGCGTGCCCGCCGCGACACGACGGTCGCCGACAGCCTCCGTCCGAAGCCATACCTGCCCGCCGAGCGCCGCATCCTGCTGCAGGCCCCGCGCGACCTGCCGCGCGGCACGCTCGTGCTGCGCAACGCGCGCCTGATCACGATGCAGGGCGACGAGGTGATCGCGCGCGGCGACATCGTCATCCGGGACAACCGCATCGCCGCCGTCGGTGCGGCGGGATCGGTGGCGATCCCCACCGGCGCCACGTCGATGGACATGGCCGGCGCGACCATCATGCCGGGCTTCGTGGACACGCATGCACACCTGCGCGCGGAACGCGGCACCATCCACGAGGCGCAGCCCTGGGCCTACCTCGCGAACCTGGCCTACGGGGTCACCACCACCCGCGACCCCCAGACCGCCACCACCGACGTGCTCACCTATCAGGACATGGTGGAGTCGGGACAGATCCTCGGCCCGCGCATCTACTCCACCGGCCCCGGCATCTTCGACCAGGACCAGATCCGCGACCAGGAACATGCGCGCAACATGCTGCGACGCTACAGCAGCTACTACGACACCAAGACGATCAAGATGTACGTCGCCGGGGTGCGCCAGGTGCGCCAGTGGATCATCAAGGCGGCGCGCGAGCAGTCGCTGATGCCCACCACCGAAGGCTCGCTGGACGTGAAGCTGAACCTCACCGAGACCCTCGACGGCTATCCCGGCCTGGAGCACTCGATGGGCATCACGCCACTGGGGCAGGACGTGCGGCAGTTCATGGCCTGGTCCAACCGCACCTACACCCCCACCCTGCTCGTGAACTACGGCGGCCCGTGGGGCGAGAACTGGTTCTACACCAAGGAGAACCCGTACGCCGACACCAAGCTGCAGACCTTCACCGCGTACGAGGAGCTCGCCACCAAGACGCGCCGCCGCATGGCCAGCATGCCGGGCGGCGGCACCATGGGCGGCTGGTTCCGCGACGAGGAGTACATCTTCCCGAAGCTCGCGGCCGACGCCACCGGCATCCTCCGCGCCGGCGGCCGGCTCGGCATCGGCAGCCACGGCCAGCTGCAGGGCCTTGGCTATCACTGGGAACTCTGGGCAATGGCCACGGGCGGCATGACGCCGCACGAGGCGCTGCGGGTGGCGACGGCCATGGGCGCGCAGGCCATCGGGCTGCAGGGCGACGTTGGCTCGCTCGAGGTGGGCAAGCTGGCCGACCTGCTGGTGCTGGCGAAGGATCCGCTCACCGACCTGCGCAACACGAACACGCTGCGCTACGTGATGAAGAATGGCCGGTTGTACGATGCGAACACGCTCGCCGAAGTGTACCCCACCCGCCGCGACGGGCCGGAGGTGCCGAACCGTCCGCGCGCCCCGGTCACGAAGGCCGGCGTGCGCTGATGCCGGCGTCGCTCCGCGAAGTTCCCTTCCCGTCCCTGGCACCGTGAGCGGCACACATGACTGACGAGCGGAACCGCACCCGTCGCACCTTCCTGAAGACAGCCGGCGTGCTCGCCGCCGGCGCGGCAGCAGGATGCGAACTGCAGACGCGCCTGCCTGCGAACGCCCCCGCCAGCGGCACAGCGGACCGCGACACGGGCTTCGACCGCCCACTGCTGGATGCCGTCGCCGAGATCGTGCTCCCCGCCGAGCTGGGAACGAAGGGGCGCACGGCGGCGGTGTCGGCGTTCATCGAGTGGGTGGACGGGTACGAGCCGGTGGCGGAGGAGATGCACGGCTACGGCTATGCCGACATCCGGTACCTGCCGCCCGATCCCGCGCCGGCCTGGCGGGCACAGCTCGCCGGCCTCGACCTGCTCGCCCGCAAGTCATTGCAACGTCCCTTCGCACGCCTCGAGCCGGGGCCCCGCCTCGCGCTGCTGCAGGCCGCGATAGCCGGCGAGCGCGGCGACCGGCTCCCGGCACCGCTCGCCGCGCAGCACGTCGCGACCGCGCTGCTCGCACACTGGGCGGCCAGCCCCGACGCCCGGGATCTCGCGCTCGGTGCCCGCGTGCAGGCCGGCACCTGCCGCGTCCTCGGCGATGCGAACGCGCGCCCGCTGCCGCTCACCGGGCTCCGCGCATGACGACCATCGACGCCGACATCCTCATCATCGGCAGCGGCATCACGGCGGCGCTGATGGCCGCGCGGCTCGCCGAGACGACCACGCGGGGGATCACCGTCGTGGAGGCGGGACGCGCCACGACGCCGTTCGCCGAGCGCGCCCGTGCCCGTGCACGGTTCATGGCGTACGGCGAGAGCCCGTGGAAGCAGGATCACCTCGACGACCAGAACGCCTTCGGCACCGCCTGGGGGTTCTCGCCGAGCATGACCGTCGGCGGGCTGGCGATGCACTGGGGCGGCGTGGCACCGCGCTATTCGCCCGAGGACTTCACGCTGCGCTCGCTCTACGGCGTGGGTGACGACTGGCCGTTCACCTACGACGAGCTGGACCCGTTCTACCAGGAGGCCGAGGAGCGGATGGGGGTCAGCGGTGAACAGGGACCGGTTGCGCTCGACCCGCGCGGCAAGCCCTATCCCCTGCCCCCGCTGCCGGTGAACCACAACCTGAAGCAACTGCAGGGCTGGGCCACGGCGGCGGGTATCGCGGCGTGGAGCACGCCGTCGGCGAAGAACTCGGTGCCGCGTGACGGGCGTGCGCAATGCCAGCGCTGTGACACCTGCTATCCCGTCTGCCCATCCGGCGCGAAGTACTCGCCCGACTTCACCTGGGACGCGCTCGTCGCGGCGAACAAGGTCACGCTGCTCACCGAGACGCTGATCCGGCGGCTGGTGGCCGACCCGAAGACCGGGGCGATCGTGCGGGCCACCGGCAACCGCACCGACGCCGGCGGCGAGAAAGTGTCGATCACCGCGACGACGGTGGTGCTGGCCGCAGGCTTCACCTGGTCACCGCACCTGCTGCTGCTCTCGCGCGATGCCGCGCATCCCGACGGACTCGCGAACCGCAGCGGCATGGTGGGGCGCTACCTCGCCGGCCATCGCAACGTGAACGCCTACGTCACGCTGCCGCTGGAGCTGTTCCCGGGGATCAATGCGCAGCATTCGCTGGTGTCCAAGCAGTTCATGCGGGTGCCGAAGTCGGGGCGATACCTGCGGCACGACCTGCGCCTCTGGGAGTCCGACGTGGGGCGCGAGCCGCGCCTGCGGAACGACGCGGGCGCGGTGCAGTTCGGCGACGCCCTCCTGGACGACTGGCGTGCGCGCGCGAAGGGAGCCACCGCCCGCGTGCGCGCGTACTACGACGTGCTCCCCGACCGCGACAGCCGCATCACCCTCGACAGTGCGCACACCAACCGGTTCGGCGACCCGATGCCGTCGCTCGCGTTCCGCGATGCACCGGAGAGTGCCGCGCTCCGTCCGTGGCAGGAGGAACAGGTCGCCGCGCTGTTCCGCCGCATGGCGAAGGCCGGCAACGGCACCGTGCTCAAGATGGAGAACAGCGTCAACGACCTCGGGCAGGAGCACCCCGCCGGTGGGTGCCGCATGGGCAATGATCCCGCCACCAGCGTGGTGGACAAGTGGGGCCGCGCGCACGACCACGAGAACCTCTGGGTGGCCGGCGCGCCGACGCAGGTGAGCGCCTCGTGTTGCAACGGCACGCTCACGTTCGTCGCCAACGGACTGCGCACGGCATCGGCCATTGCGCGGGCCTGAGCCCAGCCCTCCGCCATGCGCCACATCCTGCTCGCCCTGGCGATGCTCGCCTGCACCAGCACCACCGTCGAGCCGCCGGTTTCGGACCCGTCGGCCACGCGCAGCTACCGGATGGGCTTCTCCGCGTTCCCGCCCGCGCCGGTGATCGCGCGCGCGGTGGCGAACCTGAGCATGTGGACGGCACGCGCCGACGCCGCGATCATCCACGTCGAGCCGCCGTGGGCAGCGATGCTCTCCGGCGAACCACTGGCCGACATCGCGCGCCGCGAATTCGAGTGGCAGGTGGCACAGTTCCGCGCGCGCGGGATGGACGTGGTGGTCATCATCGATGCCACCAACGGCGTGGACCGGACCAGCGAGTCCGACGCACTGGTGACCGCGGGTCGCAGCATCACCGAGCCGGCGGTGCAGGCACTGTACCGCGAATGGGCGCGCACGCTGGTGGCGCAGATCAAGCCGGTGGCACTCGGGCTGGCGGCCGAGACGAACCTCATCCGCCTCGCCGCACCCGCGCGGGTGTACAGCGCCCTCGTGCAGATGACGAACGCCACCGCTGCCGCCGTGCGCGCCGACGCCCCCGCCCTGCCGCTGTTCATCACGATCCAGGTCGAGACGGCCTGGGGCCGGCTGCAGGGTGGCACCACGTTCATCGGCGTGGAGCAGGACTTCCGTGACTTCCCGTTCACGCAGATGATCGGGCTCTCGTCCTATCCCTACCTCGGCGGATTCCAGGAGCCCGCCGAGATGCCCGACGACTGGTACACGCGCCCGCTGGCCGGCCGCACCCTGCCGAGCCTCATCACCGAGGGTGGCTGGACCTCGGCGAACGTGGCGGCGACCGCGACACTGCGTGCGATCACCTCCTCGCCGGAGAAGCAGGCGCGCTGGTTCGCCCGCCAGATGCAGCTGGCCGACCGGCTCGCGCCGCGCTACTTGTTCCAGCTCCAGTTCTCGGACATCGACCTCGCGGCGTTCAACCTGGTGGACGATCCGCGCCTGCTGCCGTTCGCGCGCCTGGGGCTGGTGGACATGGCGCTCACGCCACGGCCCGCGCTGGCCGTGTGGGACGCCGCATTCGCCCGGCGTTACGCGCCCTGATCCGTCTGTGCAGGCCAGTGCAGCGCCGCGGCAAGGTGCAACAGTGCGCGCTCCATCTCCGGCAATGCCGACCCCTCGCGGAAGGCGTCATCCCACGCACGCTGCACGGCGCCATCGCCGCTGATGCGCACTGACCGCGCCAGCCCGCGCACCGCCTCGGTGATGGCGTACGCCGTGAGCTTCCGCCGGGCCAACCCGTCGGCCAGCGTCACGCACTGCGCCACGAAGGCATACCCCTGCAGGCGGTAGGGCCACGGCTCGACCCGCTCGTGCAGCGAGAACAACGCAGCCCAGGCTGGAACGTCGCAGCGGTAGCGGCACGCTCCATCGTCGGCGGACGACACGATACGCGCCGCCGCCATGCGGTCGAGTGCGCGCCGGATGGCGGACGTGGTGTAGCCCGTGGCCTGGGCGATGTCGGCGATTGCCGACCACGCACTGTCGCGCGCCAGCAGGTAGGCCAGCGCATCGGGGCGTGCACCGACGCCGAAGGCCATCCGCAGCCGCAGCATGAGCAGTGCCGTGTGGTGCACCGGCAACCGCGTGGCGCACGGGACACCGCCGGTCGCCGCTGCCGCCGTGTCCGTGTCGTCGGCTGCCGTGTCCGTGGCCGGCGCCGCGGGCGCGCCCTTCACCAGCGGCGCCCACCGGAAGTCCTTGCCACGCTCGTACGCCGTGACGGCGATGTTGCGCAGCTCGGCCTCCACCGACGGCGGGAAGGCGCGGGCGAGGTTGCGCGTGCGTTGCACGCTGAGCAGGTCCGACCAGCGGCTCACCCACGCATGCGTGGTGGCGGCCAGGGTGCGGTCGTGCGGGGCCAGCCAGGCGGAGGCGAGCAGCAGCGCCTCAGGATCGATCACCGGCGCCGGCGCGCCCACCGGCGGATCGCCAGCCGCGTCCAGCATCGCCCATTCGCGCCGGCAGGCCGTGGCCACCGCCGCCGTCAGGCGCGCCGCCACCAGCGCCAGCGACCGCTGGGCGTCGAGGTAGGCTGCGGGGCGGTCGATGGGCGCGGCGTCGAGATCCATCAGCACGGTGGTGAGTGGCTCCGTCTCCGGCTCCAATCAGCCACCACCGTGTCCTGAAAGCAATTCTGCCGGCGCGGTCGCCGGTCAGGTCACCGCGACCTGGGTCGTGCGCGGCGCGCCGGCCGCGCGTTGCGCGGAGACTCGAGCTGCAGGTCGTCGAGCTGCTGCAGCGACGGGATCTCGGTGCCATCCGGGGCGATGAACTGCATCTCCACGCGGCGGTTGCGCGCATGCTCCGTGACCCCGGTGCCTCCCTGCTCGAGCTGGCTCTTGCCCTTCGCCACGTACTCCATGCGGCTGGCAGCGACGCCACGCGCGATCAGGTACTGCTGCACCGACACCGCGCGCCGCCGTGAGAGGGCGGCGTTGTAGGCGGCACTGGCACGCATGTCGGTGTGGCCGTACAACACGATCCGCACCTCCGGGAAGGCGCGCAGCGAATCGACCAGCGCGTCCAGTGCACGGCGCGATGCCGGTGACAGGTCCGAGCGGTCGAGCCCGAAGTGCACCCTGCTCGGCACACCGCGCAGCTCGCGCGGTGCATCCACTTTCACCGACGGACCGGCCGCCTCAGGCACCGGCGCGGCCGCCGGCATTACGGCCGCGGGGGCCGGTGTCGCCGGCGTTGCCGCCAGCACCGGCATCGGTGCCGGCGCCTCGGGCACCAACGTTCGCAATTCGGTCGCCAGGCGCTGCGCCGTCGCCTGCCACGCGCTGCAATCGGGGGCGCCCAGCAACGGGTGTTCGGCGCGCAGCAGCGCCATCTCCAGCGCCACCGCCCTGCCGATCACTGCGGTGTCGCGCGCACCGGCGCGCTGCGGATCCGACGCCACCAGCCACAGCTCGCGATTGCGCTCCGGGACGGCGGGCGTCGCACCGGTCAGCACACCCGCCCGCGCCAGCAGCTCGGCAGTGAGCCGGCCATCGTCGTTGCGCAGGTACGCCTCACGCGCCAGGGCCACATAGGCCGCCAGGCGCGCCTGCGGCATCGCCGCATTCCGCTGCGAGGCTGCACGGCCACGCGCCGCCGCCTCGAGCGAATCGAACCAGGCCAGGTCGCGCGCGATCACACCGTCACTGGTGCGATCGCCGCGTGCCGCGAAGCCCGCCGGCGCCGCCCTGCCCGGCCCGTCCGGGCGTGCCTGCGCGACCGCGGGACTCGCCGGTGCCGGCACCGGCTGGCGCACCGTCGGCACCGTCCGCACCTGCGCGGCCACCGGTGCCGCCAAGCCAAGCGCCACCACTGCGGCGCAGAAGGTCTTCATCGTGGTGCTCACTTCCGTGACTCCTGCCCGCGGCGCGGCGAACCGAAGAGGGTTTCGTCGAACTTGAAGCCGAACTCGAGGTACGGTCCGCGCTGCGTGTAGCCCAGCGACTGGAAGTCCCGGTCGCTGAAGCCGAAGAGGTTGTAGCCACCGGCGAGGCGCAGGTTGCGCATCACCACCAGGCCGAGCTCACCGCCCAGTCCGTAGCGGCGCTCCGAGAACGATCCGTTGCCCAGCACGCTGCCGATCACCCCGACGTCCACCCGGCGCGACAGGTCGTGCACGCTGCGCGCCATCATCAGGTGTGCGGTGTTCTGCACCGTCACGTCGTCCACCCGGTCACGCGCCACCTTCGCCGCGTAGCGGGTCGAGATGGTCCACCACGGGTTGGGCTGGATGTTCACCAGCGCCGCCAGCACGTCGGCCACGTTGCGTGTCTCCGGGCTGCCCGCGGTGGTGTTCTGGTCGAGGCGGTTCTCGTAGCGGAACAGGGCGTTGACCGTGTTGCGATCCGTCTGGCGCCACGCCATGCCCAGCTGCGACCGGCCACGCATCGTGCTGCCCTGCAAAGCGTCCCAGCCGGTGCGGGTCAGCAGCGTCCAGTCACGCGAGATCTTGCGTGCGTACCCGAGCGTGCCGAACACGTTGTCCCCCGTCGGGCTGTTGCGGTACTCCATCCGGGCGGTGCCCTTCCAGAGTTCCGAGGCCGTCCACTCCAGCCCACCGGTTGCGGCGTATGCCCCCGTGGTGTTGCCGGCCAGCGGCGTGACCCGCTCGAAGGAGCTGCTCAGCGCCACCCCGCGCTTCACCATCCAGCGGTTCCGCAAGCCGATCGAGGCCTCCGCATCACGACCGTTGAAGGCGTCGCGGGCACGGTACTCACTGAAGGTCTGGCTGTTGCGCAGCCAGTCGGCGTCGATGCCGAAGACGGTGTTCTGCTGCGAACGATCCTCCGCCAGCCCGTAGGCGCCCTGCTGCGAGCTGGTCCACTCGTGCTGCGCGTACATCCGCGTGCGGTTGGCCAGGAGGTACTCGCCACCCACCGCCCCGCGCGTTGCACTCGAGGCATCCAGGCCGTGCTCGTACTCACCGAAGACCGTCCCCTTCACGCTGTTCGGGATCCGCGCCGAGAGGCGCACGCGGGCCGCATTGAAATGTGCCGCCGTGGTGGCCGAGAGACCGCCACCGGCCAGGCCGGCATTCTGGCCCGTCACGAACTGGCCGATGATCGGGGTCACCGCGGCCCCGTTGGCATCCGCCCAGCGATAGCCGACCTCCGCCACCAGCGAGCTGTTGAGGCGGCGCTCGAGGCCCACCGATGCCCCGGTGCGGCGACCACCCGTGCGCTCGTCCTCCGTGATCAACCCGTCCAGCATCACCCGGGTGCGATCATTCACCGTCGCGCTCCACCGCGTGCCGAACTCCGTCCGGCCACCCGACATCGTCGAGGAACGGTTGGCGAACGCCGTGTCGGTGCGGAGGGCGAAGATCCGGCCCTCCATCCGCGACGAGCGGTGCCGCATCTCGACGCGCCAGGCGTAGGCGGGATCCACCCCCGCCACCGACTCGGTGCGCCCGACCTCACCCGTCATCGTGCTCGTCTTGCCCAGCGCCATGGTGGCATTCATGCCGAGCATCGTCTGGCGGTCCACCGGGTTCTCGTCGCGCACCGCGAAGGCACCGACCTCGAGCCCCGTCGTCAGGCGCAGCGTGGCATCACCACCGTACGTGTAGAACTGCGACCCGCCCTGGTCCACTTCATAGCTCACGCGGATCGAGACGGGGTTCAGGGCGCCGTCCATGCTCGGCACCGGCGCGCGGAAGATCACGCGTCCCGTGCCCGGCTCCACCGAGTACTCCTCGAAGCGGGTCATCGGCTTGCGGGCGAGGATCACCGACGGCTGGTTGCGGTCGCGGGTGATGATCTCGATCCGCTCGCTGTTCACCACACCCGTGGTCCGCGAGAGGTAGTACGGTCCCGACAGGCCGCGGCTGGGCAGCTCGTCCACCACCTGGCGGATGCTGTTGCGGGCCCCGAAGCTGTTCACCACACCGCGCACACCTTCCGCGTGGTACGCCAGGCCGGTCATGCTGCGGTCGTACGAGAGCAGCATGCGCCGGTCATCCGACCGCGGGGTCGCGAAGTCACCGTACATCAGGCTCGAGGCGCCGCGATCGAGGCGGGCGTAGAGCCGCTGCTGCGACTGCGCGTCGAACTCGCGCAGCGAGCCATCGCCGAACACCTGGAAGCCGTTGTCCGGCGTGATGTCGCGGAACTGCGACCTCGCCGGGTCACGCTCGGTGTCGAAGGCCAGCGTCAGCAGGCCCGCCCCCTTCACCGCACCCTTCAGCAGCACCGCCCCGCGCGCACCGGCGCGGAACTGGCCGCTGTCGCGCGTGATCGCGCCATCGCGCAGGGCATCCTCGAACACGTCGTCCTCGGCGCTCAGCACCAGGCCACCGCGGCTCAGCGAGCGCACGTCGATGCGACCCTGCAGCAGGCCCGCCGCCATGAACGGTCGCAGCGGCGGCACGAAGCTCACCGACTGCGCCCCGCTGCCCTGTGCCGTGGAGGCGCGCACTTCCGCCACCACCGGCAGCGCCGGCGACACCAGCGGCACGACACCCGCCCCGTCGGTGATCTCCACCTGCACGCCCGGCTGCACCACATCCAGGTCCTGCACCGCCCACGTGCCGGCGCTGGTCTCGAGCGTCACCGCCGTGCGGCCCTTGACCGGGGTGCCGGCGGCATCCTGCACGCGCACCACCACCGCGGTCGTGCGCCGCCCATCCGCCGGGATCACCGTCGTCGGGAGCTGCACCGACACGCCACCCTGCTCCGCCACTCCCGGCTGGCGCACCAGTGCCGCCGCCGCGCGGCGCGGCGTGGCCGGCCGCGAGGAGTTGCCATCGTGCAACAGGTCGGGCATCGCGATCGGCACGTACATGTCACCCATCACCGCGGCACCTGCGCCGGCCGTCGTTCCCGCTGCTGCCGCACCACCCTGGGCACCGAGCACCGGCGCCTGGCGCTGGCCCTGCGGCGGCATGCCCGCCGTGGCCGTGAGTGCCATCGGGGTGCTCAGCAGGCGCGAGAGCATCGCACCGTCGCCGGCCGCCGTCGGTTCACCCTGCCGGCGACGGGCCAGCAGCGCATCCATCGATTCCTGCGAGGCGAGCGCCGCCGCGAAGTCGGCACGGTGCAGTTCACCGGCCTTCAGGTCCACGAACCGCGTGGCACCGTCACCCGCGTTGCGCGTCACCAGCGCCACCGGCGATGCACCGGTCGGCAGCGTCGAGCGATCGACCTTCACCACGTGCAACCCTGCCCGCACGTTCACGAAGTTGTACTTGCCCTCGGCGTCGGTGATGGCACCGGTGCCATCCTCCATCACCACACGCACCCCGGGGATGCCCACGTCACCGGGCTGCTGGCCGCGTGCGCCGGCGCAATCACACTGCGCGTACACCTTGCCCGCGATCACGCCGCGCATGTCGAACACCCCGCGGCGCAGGCGGATCGGCGTCTTGGCCACGTTCGAGGCCACCGACAGGCTCAGCACATCCGACACCGCCGACGAGATCGTGACGTTGTCCGCGTTGAAGCTGGCCCCCGTGCGGATGAAGGTGCGGTAGTCGATCCGGATCACGTCGCCCGGCAGCATGTCACCCAGCGGCCAGGTGATGCTCGGCGTGGCGGCGTTCGCCGGGTCGGCGATCGCGGTGATGCTGCGACCCGGCAGCGGCTGCACCGCCGTGTTCCGC
The DNA here is from genome assembly GCA_020851035.1 of Gemmatimonadaceae bacterium. Lineage (NCBI taxonomy): Bacteria > Pseudomonadati > Gemmatimonadota > Gemmatimonadia > Gemmatimonadales > Gemmatimonadaceae > Gemmatimonadaceae bacterium. The sequence continues at coordinate 443,109 of JADZDM010000002.1, forward strand.
GGCTGGCCGTCAGGGCCGAAGTCACGGTCCGGCGCACCGCTGCGACGGCTGGTGCCCGCCGCGTAGACGAAGCCGGCCGGCAGCAGGTTGGTCAGGCGCACATCGGGCAGCGGGCTGCGGCCGATGTTGCGCACGGTCACGTAGAAGTCGGGCACGTCACCCATGTCGCGGTCATAGCGCGGCGTGGTCAGCTCGAGCACCAGGCGATAGTCACCGCGCGGACGCACCGTGGCGCAGGAGCGCGCCGCCGCACCGATGATCGCACCGCCGGTGGCATCCACCACCGCGCAGTTGGTCACCTCGGGCACCGCCTCCGGCAGGACATCGGTCACCAGCACCATCGCGGCGCTGTCACCCACGGCCACCGGGCCGGGCGTGGTGCATCGGGTCACGGTGCCGGAGTTCGAGCAGTTCCAGCCCGCCCCCTCGACTCCGCGGTAGCGCAGGCCGCGCGGCAGCGTGTCGGTGATGGCGATCGGGCCCAGCAGCGGGAGGGTGCCGGTGTTCTGCACCGTCATCCGGAACCGCCCGGCCTCACCCACCACGAACTCACCCACCGCCACCTTCCGCAGCGATGCGACCGACTGGCCGCCCACGGCCACGGTCACGCTGCCGGCATCGTTCGCCGGGTTCACGTCGCCCGCCGTGCTGGCGCGGGCGGTGTTCTGCAGCGGCGCGATCGGCGCCGTGGGGCTGAGGGTCGCGGCGATCTGCAGGGACGCCGTGGCACCGGCGGCGAGGACCGCGGTGCGCGAGCAGGTCACGACCGTCCCCACCGTCGTGCAGGTGAAGGTCGTTCCCGTCACCGACACCGGCGTGAGGCCGGCCGGCAGCGAGTCGATGACCGTGATCGGGCCGGTCGTCGCAGCACCACCCACGTTGGCCACGTTCACCGTCCAGGTCGCGCTGCCGTTCAGGCGCAGCGTGTCGGTGTCCACCGTCTTGGTCACCGCCAGGTCCGGCGGGCCGAGCACCGTGCGCGTCACCGACGCCGTGTTGTTCGGCACCACGCGGTCACGCGCCGTCGCGACGGTCGCGGTGTTCACGAGCGATCCGACGGTGCTCAGGTCCAGGCTCACCCCGAACGACACGCTGGTCTGCGCGTTCACGGCGAGGGTGTTGCCGGTGGTGCAGCTCACGAGCTGGCCGGCCGCCGAACAGGTCCAGTCGGCGGTGGTCGAGCTGATGAAGGTCACGCCGGCCGGGAGCGGATCGGTGACCGTGATCGGTCCCGCAGTCGCGGCGCGGCCCACGTTGCGCACGTCCAGCGTGTACTGCACGGTGCGACCGGCCACGAACAGGCTGTCGGCCGTCTTGGTCAGCGCCAGGTCCGGTGCATCGAACACCGGCACCGCCGCCGCGGCAGCGCGGTCATTGGTGTTGTCGGTGTCGAGGAAGCCCGACGGCACCGCGACACGCGCTGCGTTGCTCACCGAGCCGCCATCGGTCGCGGTCACCACGCCGTCCACGTCGATCTCGTAGAATTCACCCACGGCCAGCGCCGGCATGGTGGTCGTCGCCAGCAGGGCCGACGGGGTCGGGGCCGTGGCGCAGCGGTTCGTCGCCGTCGCCGTGCATCGCACCTGGAGCAGCGTCATGCCCACCAGGTTCTCGTCGGTCAGCGTCGAGCCGGCGTCGAGTGCGACAGGTCCGTTGTTCGTGGCGCGGATGCGCCAGGTGAGCGTGTCACCCGGTGCGGCATCGGTGAAGCGGGCCACCTTCGTCACGCCAAGGTCGGTGAGCTGCAACCCGCTCACGGTCAGCGTGGCGTTGTCCGGGAGTGCGTTGGTGCCCTGGTCGGTGCCGGTGCCGATGACGGAGCTCACGCTCGTGGTGAGCAGGTTGGGCTGCGTGTACGAGACGGTCACGCCAGTCGTGCCGTCGCCGGAGATGATCGTGTTCGGTGCGGCCGTCGCCGGCATGCCAGTGAAGGTCACCGCGCCGGTGGTCGGGTTGTAGCTGGCCGACGCGCCCCCCGGCAGGTTGCCGACGCTCACACCGGTCAGGTTCGTGACGAGCGTCATGCCGTAGGTCAGCGCCGAGGCCACCGAGGGGCCGGCGTTGCTGAAGGTCACGCGACCGTTCACCACCTGCCCGACCGGAACCGAGCCGGGGAAGGTGAGCGCGGTCGTCACATCGGCGATGAGCGCACCGGTGACCGTGGCCGTGCCGGTGTCCGGGGCCGCGTTCGCGCCCTGGCTGGTGCTGGTGCCGATCCCCGCCGTCACCGTGCTCGAGGCGACGATGTTCTGCGTGTAGTTCACGGTGATGCCGGTCACGCCGTCACCCGACGCCACGGCACCGCTGGCCAGCACGCTCGGCATGCCGGTGAAGGTCACCACGCCGCTGCCGGCGTCGTACGAGGCCGTGGCACCGGCGGGCAGGTTCGCGAACGAGAGGCCGGTCAGCCCGGTGGTCATCGTGAGCGTGTACGTCACACCCGATGCCGGCGACGGCCCGTCGTTGCCGAAGCGCACGGTGCCGGTCACGGCCTGCGCCGCATTGACCGTGGCCGGGAAGGACACCTGCGCCCGCACGTCGGCCACCAGCCCGCCACCCGGCGCCGCCGAGGCGGCATCCGGCGCAAGGTTGGCACCCTGGTTGGTCCCGGTCGCGATCGCGCTCGCGATCGTGCTGAGGCCTGTGCCGGGCTGCGTGTACGCGACCGTGATGCCGGTGGTGCCATTGCCCGAGGCGATGACGTTCATGCCGAGCGAGGTCGGCATCCCCGTGAAGGTGACGCCACCGGACGTGCTGTTGTAGGTCGCGCTGGCCCCCGCCGGCAGGTTGCCGAAGGTGACCGTGCCGAGGCCCGAGGTGAGCGTGAGCGAGAACGTCGTCGCCGACGCCGTGGACGGGCCGTTGTTGCGGAACACCACCGTGCCGCTCACCGGGTCACCCGCGTTCGCGGACGCCGGGAAGGCCATCGACGTCGTCACGTCCGCCACCAGCTGGCCGGTGAGCGTGTGCGTGTCGGTGTCGCCGAGCGCGTTGGCGCCCTGGTTGGTGGCGGTGGTGATGGCGCTGCTGATCGTGCTCGTGCCCGTGCCCGGCTGCGTGTACGCGGCCGTGATGAAGCTCGTCCCGTTGCCCGAGGCGTACTGCCCGGAGAGCAGCGAGGACGGCATGCCGGTGAAGGTGACCACACCGGTGGCGTTCGAATAGCTGGCCGTCGCGCCGCCGGGCATGTTGCCGAACGTCACCGTGCCGAGGCCCGGCGACATGGTCAGCGCGTAGGTGAGCCCCGTGGCCGTGGACGGACCGGCGTTCCGGAAGCCCACCGTGCCCGAGACCGGTGTGCCGGCATCCGCACTGGCGGTGAAGGCCAGCTCCGTCGTCACGTCCGCGATCGGCACACCGGTGATGGTGGCCGCCGCACTGTTGGCGAAGGTGTTCAGCCCCTCGTTGGTGGTGGTGCTGATCACGCCGGTCACGGTGGTGCTGGCGACGGCGTTCTGCAGGTACGTCACCGTGATGCCGGTGCTGCCGTCACCGGAGGCGATGGCGTTCGCGGCCAGGGTGGTCGGCATGCCGCTGAAGACCACGGCGCCGGTGCCGGCGTTGTAGGAGGCGCTGGCGCCCGTCGGCAGGTTGCCGAACGTCACACCACCCAGCGTCGGGTTCATCGTCAGCGTGAAGCCCACGCCGTTGGCGGTGTAGGGGCCGTTGTTGCGGAAGGTGACCGTGCCGCTCACCGACTGGCCGGCATTCACGCTGGCCGGGAAGCTCACGGTCGTGCCGACGTCCGCTGC